>NZ_BRXR01000001.1:1900000-2045000 GCF_026012015.1 Clostridium omnivorum
AAACTGTAGCAGGAGCTTTTCCAAAATAAGCTATTCTTTCTTCCTCTGTAAAGTCTTCAAATACATCTTCTTCTGTTCTATAAGCTCTATCCTTCTCTAAATAAACTGCAGCTTCCCCTGGTTTCTTAGAAAGCTCAGCAAGAAGTTCATCCTCAGTTCTATTGTTAGTAATTGCATACTTTATACCATCAAGCATAGCCATATATAAAGTAGATATAACAAGGTAAGTATTAGAATGAGGATTTGGAGCTCTAAGTTCAAATCTAGTAGCAAATGGATTTTGTGTATCACGTATTAGTCCTATAAGTATAGTTCTGTTTCTTGATGGAACTTCCACTGTATGACCTAAAGAAGTAACTATACATATTGGTGCTTCAAAGCCTGGCTTTAATCTTCTTAGTGAATCATTAGTAGGAGATACAAATGGATTTATTACTTCGTAATTTTTTAATATTCCCATTACAGATGCATATCCTAAAGTACTCATAAAGTGCTTCTTTGTAGCTGTGAACAGATTTATTCTCTTTCCGTTTTTAAGCTTTAATGCCATACCTATATGAGTATGTTCCCCACTTCCTGCAACTCCTTCTATAGGCTTTGCAAGGAAGGTAACATCTAGTCCATTACTTCTAAAGGCTTCTTTCACAATGTTCTTAACTAAAAGCTCATTATCTGCAGCTTGAAGGGAAGTTGAGTATTTCCAATCTATTTCAAGTTGCTCCATTATGTGAGTAAGTCTTCCTGACTCCTCCATCTTAGCTCTTACTCCACCAACCTCTTTATGTCCCATTTCTGGTTCTAAGCCATAGCTTTCCATAAGCATAAGACTTTGCTCCATAGCAGTTCTAACATTACCTCTTGTTCTGGTCCAATATTGCTCTTGTAATACTTGAGAAGTTGAAAGTTCCTCTACATCTGCTTTATCATTTGGAGTTTTTACCCAGAATTCTAATTCTGTAGCTGAGGTTGGTATAACATCTTCTATATCATCATAGTTGATGCCAAAAGTGGATAGCGATTGTGGGAAGTTCTTGAATAGGTCAAGAAGAGTAGTTTTGAAGTGATTAATGGAGTTCTTTAATATATATCTTGAGTCAACTGGTCTTCCATCGTGATACAGGAAGCATGGTATTCTAAGAGTTCCGACAGGTCGTCCTGTTTCTACATCTATGTGTTCAAAATTGTAGTCTACAAACCAATTAACATCTAAGTCAGCTAACATATCAATTTTTGCATTATTCAGGGATGCGATACCAGGGAGTACAACAGAAGAACCGTCTGTTTGAACTGCAGCTCCATTTAGAAATGTGTCAATATCTTCGAGGAATAGCTTTACAGGTATTTTTTCGTCTGTGTCATTTCCTGCTAGGTCAATACCTACTAATGAGATAAACTTAATTTCTGGATGAGTTTCAAGAATACTTTTCAAACCCAATTCCGTGTGGTTTTCTTTGGGAATAATATAGATTAAATCCTTTGTCATAACCTGACCTCCTAAACTTTATATATTCATATTTTTACATGCATTTTTTAAAAATTATAGACTCAATTTTATTACACAAAATAGCTGGTGTCAATACAAAATTGAAAGTTTACAAAACCAATATTTCATTCGAAAGATTTTTTCAACGAATAATTTCTATCAAAATATTGAATAATCAATAAATATGAAATTTGTAAAAGTATATTTTCATTACACAAATGCAATGTTATGGAGTATAATAGAGTATGAAATAGCTATGTAATGAGAGATAAACGACATAAAATATAGTATGCATATTTTTTTATATTGGATACATAAAATTAATAAGTACTATCAAAGGGGGTGAATACTGCTTTGAAGCATTTACCGTATCAAGCTTCAAGAGCAGTGAATAAGTGGATGAAAGAAAGAAAGCTATAGGTTTTTTTGATTCAGGAATAGGCGGATTAAGTGTTTTAAAAGAAGCAATTAGACTTCTTCCCAGTGAAGATTTTATATATTTTGGAGATTCTATAAATGCTCCTTATGGTACTAGACCCGTTGATGAGGTAAAGGAATTAACCTTTAAAGCTGTGGATTTTCTTATAGCAAAAGGTGTAAAGGCCATAGTTATAGCCTGCAACACTGCTACTAGTGCTGCAATAGATGACTTAAGATCCAAATACAGCCCTATGTCTATTATAGGCATCGAACCTGCTGTTAAACCTGCCGTTGAGCTAAGAAAGCCAGGAAAAATATTAATAATGGCTACACCTATGACCCTAGCTGAAGCAAAGTTTAACACTCTTCTTAAAAGCTATGAATCCGAGGCTGATATAGTGCCCGTGCCTTGCGCAGGTCTCGCAGAAATTGTAGAAGAGGGAAATTTATCTGGCGAGGTTGTTAATTGCTACTTAAAGGATAAATTGGCACCCTTTATAAATGAGCCCATAAGCTCTGTGGTACTTGGCTGTACTCATTATCCTTTTGTAAAAGGTGAGATTGTAAGCATTTTAAAAGAAGACATTACAATTATTGATGGGAGCCTCGGAACTGCTAAACAGTTAAAACGTAAACTCGCTTCTTCTAGATTACTAAACGAAGCTGCTCATAAGGGTACTGTAACAATAATAAATTCTTTAAATTCTGAAGATATATTAAAATTAAGCTATAAGCTTTTAACATAGTTGTTGAATCTAATTATTCAACAACTTTTGCAAAAATGTTTGTTAAATACTTGACAATCTTATTTAAATCTGTTATAGTATAGCTATAAGATGTTCAAACACATCAATATACATAAAAAATATACTAAAATGAAGATATTAGTTGTTAAAGATATATTAGGAAGTTGTTATACCACAGAAAATGCTATTCATTTTAAGCGCAGTCATAAGAAAAGCAATGTAAGGCGGTAACCCAATGAATTTATTAACTTCCAATTACTTAAAACTTTCTTCCTGTATAAGCAATTTAAGAATATAATAAATTGCTATGGAAAACAGTATTCTTTTACGCACATACATGTTAAATTTATATCAAACTTTAACAATTATATTGAAGTAATTTTAGTAACATCCCTAAAGCCCAGCAGCCCCCTGCTGGGCTTTAGTTTTTTTGTTTATTATTGCAATTTTGTGCTGAAGTACTAAAGAACATAGCCAAAAGGATTAAGGGAAGTATATAATTAGAATGTAATTAATAAATAACTCAAGGAGGTATATGAGGTGCATTCAATTACAGTTAATCTTACCTCTAATAATTATCCCATATACATAGATAGCGGTCTTTTAGAACATATTGGAGATCAAATAAAAAAAATATACAAAGGTAAAAAAATTGCTATTATCACCGATTCAAACGTAGATAAACTATATGGAAATATACTAGAAACAAGTCTTAGCAAAGAAAACTTCATAATAAAAAAAGTAGTCATTGCACCAGGTGAAAAGAGCAAATCCTTTGATACCCTTAAGTATGTAAGCGAAGAAATTTTAGGATTTGAAATCACAAGGGGAGATTTAATTCTCACTGTTGGTGGTGGAGTTGTAGGAGATTTAGGCGGCTTTGCTGCTTCTATTTTACTTCGTGGTATTTCTTTTATTCAAATTCCTACAACGCTGCTAGCACAAATAGATAGTAGTGTAGGCGGAAAAGTAGCAATTAATTCTGCTAAGGGAAAAAATTTAATAGGAAGCTTTTATCAACCAAAAGCTGTTTTTATAGATCCCTCCTTATTAAAAACTCTCAGCGAAAGACAATTTAATGATGGCTTAGGTGAAGTCATAAAATACGGTGCTATTAAAGATGAAAATTTATTTAGCAATCTTTTGCAATACGAATCTAAAGAAGACTTACTCAAAAATATAGATGAGATAATTTACACTTGCTGCAATATAAAAGCCCGAATTGTAGAGCAGGATGAAAAGGATCTTGGAGAAAGAATGCTTTTGAACTTTGGCCACACAATAGGTCACGGAATAGAAAAACAGTTTAATTACGAAACTTTTACCCATGGAGAGTCGGTTTCCATAGGAATGTGTATAATAACCAAAAACAGCGAGCGCCTTGGAATTACTGAAAAAGGCACTTCAGAGCTTTTAGAAAAGCTAGTAAAAAAGTACAATTTACCCTGCACTGTGCCTGACATGAATATGGAACAAATGCTAAAGGCTATTAAACTAGACAAAAAGAATATAAATGATGCACTGAATATTATTTTAATAAAAAAAATAGGCTGTGGCTTTATAAAAAATATAGCTGCCAGTGATATTAAAAAATATATTCAATGCTTATAGATATTGAGGTGGTTTGCTTGAACTTTATGAAAATTTATCCATCCACTTTACAAGGCAAAATAAATATTCCTGCTTCTAAAAGCCTCTGTCATAGAGCAATTATTGCAGCAGGGCTTGCAAATGGAAGAAGTGTCATTGATAATGTAAGCTTCTCTGATGATATAATAGCTAGTTGCAATGGAATGAAAGCTTTAGGTGCAGATATACTTATTGAAAAAGCTAGCGCTACTATAAATGGCACAAAGTTTTTAAATTCAGTAGAAAGCATCATTGATTGCAAGGAATCTGGCTCTACCTTAAGATTTCTAATTCCTATAGCACTTTTAACTAGTAACGAAATAACCTTTACTGGTAAAGGCAGACTTGGAAGCAGGCCTTTAACCCCTTACTACAGCATTTTTAATGAGCAAAATATAAAGTATAGCTCTAATACAGGGCTTCCTCTAACAATAAAGGGAACCTTGAAACCTGGTGAATATAAGCTTCCTGGTAATATAAGCTCTCAATTTATTACTGGGCTTATGTTCGCTCTCCCATTATTAGAGGGAGATTCAAAAATAACCATAACAACAGCTTTAGAATCAAAGGGTTACATTGATCTAACACTAAGCTTACTAAAAAAATATTCTATAAACATTGAAAACCGTAACTATAGTGAATTTTATATAAAAGGAAATCAAAGCTATAAAGCGTGTGATTATAGAGTGGAAGGGGACTTTTCTCAAGCAGCCTTTTGGCTTGTGGGCGGAGTTTTGGGAGGAGAAGTTCAATGTGAGGATATAAATATAGACTCCCTTCAAGGTGATAAAGTTATACTAGATATAATTAAAAATATGGGAGGAAATATAGCTATAAAGAAAAATAAAATTACAGCAATAAATTCAAAGACTAGAGGAATAACCATAGATGCTTCTAATTGTCCAGACCTAGTTCCCATTCTTTCTGTATTAGCTGCAGTAAGCTCTGGAACTACAAGAATTATAAATGCACAGCGTCTGCGCATTAAGGAATCTGATAGACTAAAGGCGATGACCATGGAATTATCAAAGCTTGGAGCAGACATAGCAGAAACATCAGACGGACTTATAATTCACGGAAAACACAATTTAAAGGGCGGAATAGTTAACAGCTGGAATGATCACCGCATAGCCATGGCATTAGCCATTGCATCAATAAAATGTACAGAACCTTTAATTCTAGAAAATTTTGATGTGATAAAAAAGTCCTATCCCGAATTTTACAAGGATTTTATTACACTAGGAGGAAATGTTTATGAGTGGAGTATGGGGTAAAAACATTCAATATTCAATATTTGGAGAATCACACGGAAAAGCTATTGGTATCAATATGAGCGGTCTGCCTTCCGGCATACCACTTGATCTGGAATTCATTAAATCAGAAATGGCTAGAAGAGCACCTGGTAAAGATGAACTTTCAACTCCAAGAGCAGAAAAAGATGAATTTGAAATAATAAGTGGCTATTTTAATGGTTACACCACAGGAACTCCATTATGTGCACTTATATGGAACTCAAACAAGCTTTCAAAAGACTACGATAAATTAAAAACTGTAATGCGCCCAGGTCATGCTGATTATACAGGATATTTAAAGTATTCCGGATTTAATGACTATAGAGGAGGAGGCCACTTTTCAGGGCGATTAACTGCTCCACTAGTTTTTGCCGGAGCTATTGCAAAACAGTTTCTAAATGAAAAAGGCATTATCATCGGAAGTCATATATGCCAAATAGGAACTATAAAGGATACCCTTTTTGATGCTGTAAATTTGTGTTCCGAGCAGCTTAATGAGCTTCATAAAAGTAACTTTCCTGTTATAGCTGCTGAAAAAGCTGCTGCTATGAAGGAATTAATATTAAATGCAAAAGAAGATAGAGATTCTATAGGCGGAGTAGTAGAAGCTGCTATAATAAACCTGCCTCCAAAATTAGGCTCTCCTTTTTTTGATTCTATAGAAAGCCAGCTTGCTCATCTCTTATTTTCTATTCCTGGAATTAAAGGAGTTGAGTTTGGGGCAGGCTTTGAAATATCAAAAATGAGAGGTTCTGAGGCAAATGACCAGCTATATATTGACAAAGGTATAGTTAAAACCTACACCAATAATAGCGGTGGAATTTTAGGTGGTATTACAAATGGTATGCCCGTAATCTTCAGAGCAGCCTTTAAACCTACCTCCTCCATTGGAAAACCACAAAATACCGTAGATATAGAAGCTAACGATAATGTAGAGATTCAGGTTACAGGGCGCCATGACCCTTGTATTGTTCAAAGAGCTCTCCCTGTGGTAGAAGCTGCAGCAGCCATGGCTATCTTTGATATTATGAAAGGACAAATACAATGAACGATATATCAGAATTAAGAAAAGAAATAGATGCCTTAGATATTAAACTAGTAGAACTATTTGAAGCACGTATGGGGCTTTCCTTAAACATTGCTAAATATAAAAAAGAAAATAATCTGCAAGTATTAAATCAAAGCAGAGAAGATGAAGTAATTAATAATTGCAAAAAGCATTTAACCTATAAGGAATTAGACACTTACCTTGAAAGTTTTATGAAATCACTTATGGATATAAGCAAAGAATATCAAAAGGATTTTTTAAGCCCAAAGGATAATTGTAGATAAGTAAGAGGTAAGAAGTAATAGTTATTGTAAAAACTCGAAGAGTTTTATCCTTAACTCTTACCTTTTCACTATTACTTCTTACCTTGTATAAAAATATTAAAGGCGGTGTAAGTTTGAAGCAGTTATATGGACTTTTAGGTGAGAGTCTGAAACATAGTATATCTCCAGAAATCCACTCACTTATTTTTAAAGAAATGAATATTGATGGCTATTATCACCTTTTCGAAGTACAAAGGGATAATTTAAAGGATGCAGTTTATGGTCTAAAAGCTCTTGGTGCTAAAGGTGCCAATGTTACTATACCTTATAAAATACCTGCTATGGAGTATGTAGATGAGCTTTCTCCTGAGGCAGAAAAAATAGGTTCTATAAATACCATCTGCTTTGAAGATAACAAAACAAAAGGATACAACACTGACTATTACGGTTTTGGGATGCTGCTCAATAAAAATCAGGTTAAAATATCTAATAAAAAGGCTGTAATTCTTGGCAGTGGTGGTGCTGCTAAAAGTGTACTTCAATATCTAGTTGATAAAGGAATAGGAGAAATAACTATCGTAAGTAGAGATAAAGATGCCTTGAAAGCCAATGCTAGCTTTAAAGATTTTAAATTAATGTGCTACAGCGAGCTGATGCAGTTAAAAGAAGAGGATATAATTATCAACAGTACTCCCTGTGGAATGTATCCAAATGTGGATAACTCTCCAATTTCTAGGGATATTGTTAATAACTTTTCTGTAGCTGTGGATTTAATTTATAATCCATGCGAAACTGTATTTCTTAAGTTTGCAAGAGAAAGTAATTTAACTTATATGAATGGGCTTTATATGCTTGTAGGTCAAGCCGTTTGTGCTGAGGAGATATGGAATGGCATAAAAATTTCTGAAAAGATTATTGATAAAATCTACAATCAATTGAAGTAACATATTAAGTCACCTTAGAATAAGCTAATTACAAATGAACGATGGAAATAAGGTGATTAAATTGAAGGTATTTATTTTTGAAAAGCACACTGAAGAAATTACTTCAATCTTTAGATATAGAAGCAACCTAGATAACATACACACGTTTACCATTAAAGAACCCAAAGAAACTAGCTGCATAATACTAAGCAACCCTGAAAATAGCAGCTGCATATTTACTTTAAACCACCTTCAATTAACTTCTGAAGAAAAAAACCATATAACATTACTTATGACTGACAGACTGGAAAGCACACATCACAATAAAAATGCTGAAAAATCAGGACTTAAACTATATCTGCAGCAAGAAATAAAGGAAATAAAAAATGCCACAGAAATTTTTAATATGGAAAAGCAGAGTGATGAATTATTTGAGATATTTTCATCTAATTACGCTATAATCCTGCCCGGGGGCGGGATCATAATAAATCTAGAAAGTCCTGTGAAAAACTTAGAATTGTGCATTAGCTATAATACAGAAGCTTTTTAACCGCTATTATACCTTAATATAGTTTTAACCCTGTCAATTACAAAAGTACAAGTTATCTCTTCTTGTAATAAACACTTCATATTTTTCAAAATTTATTGTATAATTGACTTTGATATGGTAATAACTAGAAATATATTATATATAAACAAAGGAGAGATATCATGGCAAATCCAGTAGTAACTATTAAAATGAAAGATGGCGGAGTAATGAAAGCTGAGCTGTATCCAGAAATAGCACCAAATACAGTAAATAATTTTATAAGCCTTATTCAAAAGGGCTATTATAATGGAGTTATATTCCATAGAGTCATCCCTGGCTTTATGATTCAAGGAGGAGATCCAGAGGGAACTGGTGCAGGTGGACCTGGATATTCTATAAAAGGAGAGTTTTCCTCAAACGGATTTAAAAATAACTTAAAGCATACTCCAGGTGTATTATCTATGGCTAGAACTATGCAGCCAAACTCTGCAGGCAGTCAATTTTTTGTAATGGTAGCCGACGCTCCACATCTTGATGGTCAGTATGCTTCCTTTGGAAAGCTAACTGAAGGTCTTGATGTAGCAAAAAATATCGTTAATACAAAAAGAGACTTTAGAGACAGACCATATGAAGATCAAGTCATGGAAGAAGTAACAGTTGATACTTTTGGAGTTACGTATCCAGAGCCAACAAAGGCTTAATAATATAAATCCAAGGAAGAGAGTTGAATGGTCTTGAATAACAACAAGCTTATTCTTTTTTATGGACTCAGCGCTGAAGATAAGACATTCTTACAGCAAGTAATAAGCGAAAATAGTCTTCCCGCTTGCAAGGAAATTGAAAGAGATATGGCAAGAATGAAGCTTAAGGACATCATTGCTGGACTTAAATTTGAAATATATACTGAAGTATTGCCTGAAGAAAAAATTATTTTATTCAATAACCTTTCCGATGAAGAATTAGATAAAGCTATAAAGTCTATTAAGAAAAATCAGGACATGAAACCTATCCTAGCAGTAATTACCCCAACTTCTATAGACTGGGAATTCAAGTATTTATTAGAGCATCTCATAGAAGAAAGGGAATGGCACTTAAGAAATAAATGAAACTTTTAAAAGAAAGGGATGAAATTTCCCTTTCTTTTTTTACTATTTCTATGAATTTTCTCCATCTTAATAAATTTCATTTGCATATATTTTTATAAAAACTAAAAAATTCTTAAAATATTTTAAGTTTTTTTGTTTTAATCGTTTTCAGAAACTTTAAATATTTGATAAAATTCGCTAAAATATAAAGTATGGTTTTGAGCATAATAATTTATAACTTTGTTTTTCGTGTTGAAGGCCCATTAGCATTTAGTCCCAGCATCATGAACTTTTCTTAAATATAATTAAATGCAGAGTAATGATAGCCATTAACACTTGCTAATAACACTTTATTAGACATATAGAAAGGCGGCCTTATTCTATGAACTTAGAAAAAATACTTCAATTTCAACAGGAGTTAGATAATAAAATAGAGAGCAAAAATCATCTAGAAGGAAAATCTCTGCTCACTAAAAAATTATTATCCTTCCAAGTAAAGGTTGGAGAACTTGCTACCGAAACCCAATGCTTCAAATACTGGCTAACCAAAAAGTCTCTTGATAGACAGGCTATACTAAATAAATATATGGAATGTACTCAATTCCTTTTAGCCGTTGGACTAGATAAAGGCTTTACTCAAAATAAGGTAAACTTAAAAAGTGTTGAATATGACTTGATCGAACAATTTGCTAATTTATATATTGATATAAATGATTTTATGGTTTGTTCCTCAAAGGATAATTACATATCCCTTTTAGAGGATTTTTTAAGCTTAAGTCCCTCTCTTGGATTAACAGAAAAGGAAATAGAAGAGGGCTATAGAGATATTTATCTATAACCTTTTTTTACCGCAATAATAAATCATTTTATTGCAAATACTAAAACAACTATCCTTGATATAGCAAAATATATATGGTTGTTTTAGGAGAGTGATTTAATGTCAGGTATAATATTTTCAATCATTGCCGGTATTGCTATGAGCCTGCAAGGAGTTTTTAATACTCGCCTTGGCGAAAAAATCGGCACTTGGGAAACTAATGTTATTGTCCAGGGCTCTGGCCTGCTTTTATGTATTATTGTATATTTTTTTCTTGGAGATGGAAACTTTAGGAGCATTAAAGAAGCAAATAAGCTTTACCTCCTAGGTGGTACTCTAGGAGTTATTATTATTTTTACAGTTATGAAAGGAATAAAGGCTCTAGGGCCAACATGCTCTATTGCCACCATTCTTGTTGCTCAGCTTACAGCTGCAGCTCTTATAGATGCTTTTGGACTTTTTGATTCAGAGCAAGTAAAGTTCGGAATGACGAAAATAATTGGAGTACTTGTAATGATTGCAGGCATTATTATTTTTAAATGGAAATGCTAACTTCATAATATAAACGTCCTTAAACGCCTTAAGGGCGTTTTTCTATTTTGTTAAAATTTACTTTGGTTATATTACATAAATTGATATAATATATATGTATTTGATTCGTACTACTTTTACTTATTTATATACATATAAAAGGAGAGCCTACTATGGATTTTAAACAAATTGAAGCCTTCATCAATGTAGCTAAATATAAGAGTTTTTCAAAAGCTGCAAATACTATATTTTTATCTCAGCCTACTATAAGCTCTCATATTTCAAGTCTAGAAAAGGAATTAAACATACAATTATTTGATAGGAGCTCTAAGGAGGTTGTACTAACCTCTGCTGGAGAAGCCTTTCTTGAATATGCAATAGACCTTATAAATACAAGAAATAGTGCCATATCTCATATTTCCAGTTTCAGTGGAAATGTATCTGGTAAGCTGATTCTTGCCTCCAGCACCACTCCTTGTAATTCCATTGTGCCTGGTTTGGTTGAAGCATTTATG
The DNA here is from genome assembly GCF_026012015.1 of Clostridium omnivorum. NCBI lineage: Bacteria > Bacillati > Bacillota > Clostridia > Eubacteriales > Clostridiaceae > Clostridium > Clostridium omnivorum. The sequence goes on from NZ_BRXR01000001.1 coordinate 1,911,282, forward strand.
GAGCAATATCCTGAGGTTTCCTTTAACATATTAGAGCTTTCCTCTGGAGACATAATCGAAAACATATTAAAATTCAACTGTGAATTGGGCATTATAGGAAGAGCTACTAGGGATGATAAAATCAATTCCTATAAGCTTTTTGAGGACGAGTTAGTTCTTGTATCTAACCCAAATTTAAATCTTCCTGATAGGATAGATATTAAAAAACTGCTAGATTATAAGTTTATACTTCGTGAAAGGAATTCAGCTACAAGAAAGAGCTTTGAAAACGCTCTTTTAGATTTAGATTTTGATCTAAATAGATTAAACATCTGTTGTGAAGTAAATAATCTTGATACTCTGATTCAATTTGTAAAGGCAGGTATTGGTGTTTCAGTAATGTCAAAGCAGGTTTGTGCTGACCATATAAAATGTGGAACACTTAAGATGAGCACTATAAATAAGCTGAATTTGAAAAGAGGTATTTATCTAATAACAAGCTCTAGAAGAACACTAACGCCCACTGCCAATGCCTTTTTTAATCTATGCAAAGAAAGATTTAGATTTGAAGAATAGAAAATAGGTAAGAAGTAAAAAGTAAGAAGTTTAAGCTTTTCAGCGGAGCTGAAAAACTTAAACTTCAATTTATTTTGCCTATGGCAAAATTTAATTAACTCTTACCTCTTAGTTCTTACTTTTTACCTTTTTATACTCCACCTAATTAGTATAATTTTAAAGAATAAAATTTGCTAATATACCACTTATTATTCCTATAGCTGCTACTCCAGCTACTACAGAAACTAAAACCTTTCTAGAAAAGCCTCTTCTTATTATAAGTATTGACGGAAGGCTCACTGCTGGTAAAGTCATAAGCAGTGCCCCAGCTGGTCCTGAAGTTAGTCCAAAGCTTAATAATGTTTGAATTAGTGGAATTTCAGCTGCAGTAGGAATTACAAATAATGTACCTGTTATAGCAAGAATAATAATTCCTATGATGCTGTTCACCCACGCAGCTCCTGCCATTGGGAAAAGCCATACTCTTATAGCTCCAAGTATAGTAACAACCACCACATAAGCGGGAATTGTATCAATAATTAGCTGCCATAGTGCTTTTATCCACCTAATAAATATATTTCCTACCTCTAGATCTTCTTCATCTTCATAATCAGGAATTACGTCTAAATCAACATCTTCATTTTCTGATATCTTTCCAGCAAAAGTTGCTATTCCAAATACCATTACTAATCCGATTACAACTCTAAATATTGCATAATTCCATCCAAGAACAAATCCCATAAATATTATGGTTGCTGGGTTCAGTACTGGATTCCCAAGAAAAAATGCTACTGCTGAATTTACAGATGCAGAGCGTTTTCTAAGCCCAACTGCAACTGGAGCTGCACAACAAGAGCACATCATTCCTGGAAGCGCCGCTGCCCCAGCAGCTGCTGTACTTCCTAACCCTTGTCCACCAAAAGCCCTCTTTATCCAAGCCCTAGGAATAGCTACTTGCACTAATGAACCTAAAAGTAGTCCTAAAACTACAGCTTTCCATACAGCATTAAAATAGTCTATAAAATACTTTTTTGCTGCCTCTATTGAAAAAGCAGGGGCTTTCCCAGCCTTATCAACAATTATAGAAGTACCTATATTATGCTTTGGAATTGCTTTTTCTATGGTCTTATGATAATATGGATTCCATTTCACATTATAGAGTCCTATAATCATAACTAATAAAAATACTGCTATTAGTCCGTATTTCACCAAACGCTTATTACTATTGTTTTTAGTAGATTTTATAGTGTTTAGAGACATTTATTTTCCTCCTTTATATAATAAATATTAAAGTATTTGCATATTTAATTCTAAACACTATTATTTAATAGTCCAATCGATATTTCAAATACTTAAATCTTCATCTATAGATAGAACCTATAGAACAAAATATTATTCTATAGGTTCTATCTATTAGTGCCCACATCCATTGCATCCAGAACAGTTTCCTCCGCCGCAGCTTCCACCTTTTCCATAAAACTTTCCTTTATAAACTCTAACTATGCTTGTACTCTTGCATTTAGGACATATTACCTTCTCTTCGTCATTATTTACAATTTCAAAAAAGTCTTCCCCGCAATTTTCACATTTAAAATCGATTAATGCCATATAAACATTTACCCCCCCATAGTCTATACTCTTAAAAACTTCTAATGCCTGCTTACAAAAACTTTTATTAGCAGCCGTAATATCCAAAATTTTCAATTACCTGTATCATTATTATACTCCAATCATAATATATAATGGAATCATTTTTTAGGAGGACTCCATGTTTTCTTTTAAAAGCAAATTAGATATTAATTTAAAAGCCTCCATGGATGGTAAGAGCTATAAAAGCTATAGAGTGATAATAAAATGTAAAAATATAAGAGAGCATGTAGAAAGTAAAATTAGAGGATATAAAGGCGATATTATTCATTCTATTCCATCTATAAACTGTATTTGTGCAAACTTATCTTATAATAGTATTGAAAGGCTTTTAGAACATCCCGAGGTAGAATTTATTGCCTTTGATAAAATGGCTATACTATCAGGCAGCAGTATTCTCAGCGCTAATGGTGTTTCCTTTCAAGAAAGATACAAACTTACCGGAAAAGGCATAGGAATAGGCCTTGTGGACTCAGGTGTTTATCCTCATCCTGATTTATTACACCCAAATAATAAAATAAAATGTTTTGTTGACCTCATAAATAACTATAAGTACCCCTATGATGATAATGGACACGGCACATTTATGAGCGGAATTATAGCTGGTAGTGGATATAGCTCAAAAGGAATGTACAAGGGTATAGCAGAAAATAGTTCCTTGTATGTAATAAAAGCCTTTAATAGCCTTGGGAGAGGCTATGTATCCACAATACTCTCAGCTATAGAAAAGCTAATAAGTGATAGAGCTGACTATAATCTTAAGATTATCTGCCTGCCCTTTGAACTTCTTGAACAGGATAAATTCATTCTTTCACTCTTTTCAAAGCTATTTGATGAAGCATTAAAAAACAATATGGTTGTAGTTGTACCTAGCGGAAATAATGGCAGTACGGAGAGCTCCATAAGGGGCATTGCTACTTTAAATAACTGTATCACCGTTGGAGGTCTTGATACTCGTGGAATGATAAAGCCCTATATATATGCCTCAGCGGGTCCTTATTCAAAGCTTGAAAAGCCAGATATAGCATCTGCATGTGTAGATATTTGCTCCTTAAACACAAATAAAGATTTCATTTCTGAAAGAAATGGAATGAAGGTATATAGTCAGGCTTTAGATAGCCCTTATACTAACTATAGCGGTACCTCTTGCGCAGCAGCCTACATAAGCGGTGTATGTTCTCTACTATATGAAAACAATCCAGAGTTAAGCTTTAAGGATATGTTATCCTTACTTAAAGTATCCTGCAAATTGCTTGATATTTTCAAATGGTCTCAAGGTGCTGGAATGGTGGATTTAAATAAGCTTTTACCTTAATATTAATTATCCTCAAATATTAATTTTTTTAGAATTATCGTTATTACCTATATAAATGCATGGAAAATTGTTGTAATATATTAATAATAGATAAATTAATATTTATCTATTATTTGAATCAAAATAACAATAATTAAAACTAAACACTAAAAATAAAATTGTATTTACAAAAAACATAAGGAGGAAATTAAATGTTAAGTGAAAAACTAGTGAAGGTTATTAATAGCCAAATTAACTATGAATTTTATTCAGAATTAGTATACCTAGCAATGTCTGCATACTGCGCGGACCAAGACTTAGAGGGTTTTGCACACTTCTTTAGGATTCAGGCAGAAGAAGAGAGATTTCATGCTATGAAATTCTATGACTATATTATTGGAACTTCAGAAAGAGTAATGTTAACTGGAATCCCTGAGCCTCAAAATAATTATTCATCCTTGCTAGATGTGTTCAAATCAGCTTTAGAACATGAAAAATCTAATACAAGGAACATATATGGAATAGCTGATATTGCCATGGATGAAAGAAATCATGCTACTACTAGCTTTTTAAAATGGTTTATAGACGAGCAGGTTGAAGAAGAAGCTCTTTTCACTACCTTAATTAAGAAGTTAGAAAGAATAGGTGATGATAGCGCTGCTTTATATATTTTAGATACAGAGCTTGCAGCAAGAGTATTTACTCCACCAGCCGCTACAAATGTATAAAATGTAAAAACCCCTAGCAAGGGGTTTTATTTTATGCTGTTTTTTATTGTTTTAAATATTGGGTTGGGTTCTTAGCCACACCATTTACTCTTAATTCAAAATGAACATGAGGTCCAGTACTTCTTCCTGTATTACCAACCTCGGCTATTTTGTCTCCACGTTTAACTTCTCTTCCTTTTGAAACATTTAGAACACTACAATGTCCATAAAAAGTTTCTATACCATTTCCATGATCAATTTTAATCATATTACCATAGCCATCCTCAACGCCTGAAAAGCTTACTACTCCGTCTAGGGCTGCATATATTGGTGTTCCAATAGGCGCTCCTATATCTATTCCATTATGCATCCTGCCCCATCTCATTCCAAAACTCGAGGTATAAGTGCCTCTTGAAGGAACAGATAAGAAGGCTATATCCCCGGTAATTGGATTCTTTGTGCCCTTTTCAACTACTACATTAGTTGGTTTAGCTAATACCTGCTCACTCATAACCTTAGAATCCACTATCTTGCTATTTTCTAAAGTTACTTCCTTATGTACTAGCTTCTCTCCTTCTTTTCCATTGCTCTTTACCTTACTGTCACCCAAAAAAAGCTCATCACTCCACGCTATAGTAGTTGATGGTGGTATAGCTTCTTTAACTTCTGTTTCACCCTTTATCTTAAAGCTTATAAGCGGATTTTTTCTCTTTTCATTTACCTTTTCCAATTTCTCAGCTGCTTGCTTAGGTTCCTCAACTTGAGACAATAAAACCTTTTTTTCTGAATAGCTGATCTTGTTAGGAGTACCACTTTGTTTTATTTTTACGTTACTTTTAGCAGCATAAAAGGAGCTCATTAAATTCAAAACCTGATTGCCCTCTTTTTCATTAGCCAGTAGCGCAGCATCCTTTCCATCTATATTCATCACAACTGCATTAACTTCTATATCACTTCCATTTAAAATGGAACTTCCTAAATTGTTTATATCTTTAACTAGTAAATCATCATCAACTTTTACCTTACTAATTAATATCTCATTGTATGGAGCTTTCATACCAAAACGTGTTATTATCTGCTCAAGGGTTTTACTTACATACTCAACATCGGCATTGTTCTTTACAAAGGCTACAGTATTATCTCCTATAGATACCTCATAGGCATTGGGCTTCATTTCATAATAAAATAAGATGCATACTATTATGGTGGCGGCAATTGTTAATAAACTAAGAAATCTTCTATGCTTTTGAGCACTTTCCAAATTTGCCTCCTCCTCTCTCACCTTTCTAATATAACCACTTAATCCAAAAAATATAATTTTTTCATGTATTTTTTTCAATAATATGAATAATTTTATATAACATGTCCATATTTAAACTATAATTGACAATTCTTAATCATTGAGTAAAACCCAACATTTTGTTATAATCAGTTTGTATAATACTACATATAGTATTAATTTTTTATAGAAAGGGCGAGGTTTGATGAGCACTTTCATTTTTAAAACTAAAACCTTCGATTACACTCCAGTAAGTAATATTTTTATAGATAAATATATGCCTAAAGCAAGAGGTGAATATGTTAAAGTATACCTCCTAGGACTAAAATACTGCCTTGGAGGAGAACTTGGGGTTAATTCCTCTATTCTAGCAGGCACTCTTCACCTTTTAGAAACTGATATAATTAATGCTTGGAATTATTGGAATGACGAAGGAGTAATAAGAATGATCCCTGTTGATAACATGGGAAATTACAATATAGAATTTTTAGATTTAGAAGCATGCAATGAGGATAGTTCAGATAACATTAACTTACTAACTGAATTAAATAAAGGCACCAATAAGGATATGCTGCAGGACATAGAAAAGCTTATTGGAAGACCGCTTTCTCCTCGGGAAATGACCATGTATTTGGGCTGGCAAAAAGACTTCAGTTTTCCACCAGAGCTTATACTAATTTTAATTCAGTACTGTGTTTCTAAAGGTAAAACAGATTCTAGGTACATAGAAAAGATTGCCATGGCTTGGTATGATTCAAAAATACGAACCATAGAAGATGCCCAAAGCTTTATAAAAAAGCATGAGGATAAGTGGATTAAAATCAGAAAAATTCTAACCTATCTAGGCATAAAGGATGCTGAGGTTATGAAACCACAGGAGGACATGCTTGATAAGTGGATTAACATATACAAATTTCCTCTTGAAATTATATATAAAGCTTGTGATATTTGTTTTGAAAGAATTAACAAGGCTGACTTTAAATATATCGACGGCATATTAAACAGTTGGTTTAAAGATGGAATAAAAACCTTAGAAGACGTAGCAAAAAAAGATTTAAAGAAAAGCAACTTTAAAAAGGCTAACAGCTACAAGGCAAGTAATGATAGTTTTAATGACTTTGATCAAAGAACCTATGACTTTGATAGTCTAGAAAAAAGGTTGTTAGGATGGGAGAAAGATGATGATTAACGGGTATCAAAGCGAAATTCTTAAAATATACGAAAGCATAAGAGAAGAAGAAGAAAAGGCTTTGAAGGAAAGAAGAAATAAGATAGAAATTTCACTTCCAGAGGTTTTAAACTTGGAAAGAGCTATCGGAAAGCTCTGCATTGAGCTTTCCATAAGCGCATTTAAGGATATTGAAAATAGGGAAAAACATCTAGAAACCCTAAGGAGGCAGATTACGGACCTAAGAGTTCAAAAATCAGAACTTTTAGTATCTCATGGATATACTGTAGACTATCTAGATTTACATTATAGATGTCCAAAGTGCAAAGACACGGGTTTCATAACCAGAGAACGTTGTTCCTGCTACAAGCAGAAGCTTGTACAAATTCATTATAGGGATTCTGACCTTAATGAGCTTATAAAAACTAATAACTTTGACAATTTTAACTTTGAATATTACTCTTCTAGACGTGAAGGCGATGAACATGAAAGCCCTAGAAAAAATATAGAGAAGATTTCATCTAAATGTATGAATTACATAAAAGAATTTAATTTTACTAAAGAAAATTTCTTATTCTTTGGTAGCTCTGGTACAGGAAAGACCTTTTTATCAAACTGTATAGCAAAGGAACTCTTAGATAAAGGCTATCTTGTTGTTTATAGAACAGTAGAAGAGTTAGTGAGTAATCTTAAAAAAATTAAATTTGAAAATGATGATAGTTTAGAGGAATTACTTATAAATTGCGACCTACTTATAATAGACGATCTAGGAACAGAGCAAATAAATGAATTTTCTAAAACTGAGTTTTTTAATTTTTTAAATAAAAAATTACTTAAGGAAAAAAAGATGATTATTTCAACTAATTATACTCTAGAACAACTAATGAGAAGATATTCTGAAAGAATATACTCCAGATTACTTGGAAACTTCTCACTTTGCAAGTTCTACGGCGACGATATAAGAATAAAGAAAAATTTAAGCAAAGCAAGATAATTAAAACCATCCTATAAGAACTGCTTTTGCATCTTATGCAAGATTCAGCTCTATTATAGGATGGTTCCTTAATTAGACTAGATTTAATGCAAAGAAAAAACATTCTAAAGATAACCTTTAGAATGTTTTTTCTTTGGCGACTCAGAAGGGGCTCGAACCCTCGACCTCTGGCGTGACAGGCCAGCACTCTAACCAACTGAGCTACTGAGCCATAATGTGGTGGGCACAACAGGGATCGAACCTGTGACCCTCTGCTTGTAAGGCAGATGCTCTCCCAGCTGAGCTATGCGCCCACATTATGTATTGGTGACTCCTAGGGGAATCGAACCCCTGTTACCACCGTGAAAGGGTGGTGTCTTAACCGCTTGACCAAGGAGCCATATTATATTTTTTAAGTGGAGCTGGCAATAGGAATCGAACCTACAACCTGCTGATTACAAGTCAGCTGCTCTACCGTTGAGCCATGCCAGCATATATGGCGACTCAGAAGGGGCTCGAACCCTCGACCTCCGGCGTGACAGGCCGGCACTCTAACCAACTGAGCTACTGAGCCATAATGTGGTGGGCACAACAGGGATCGAACCTGTGACCCTCTGCTTGTAAGGCAGATGCTCTCCCAGCTGAGCTATGCGCCCACATTATGTATTGGTGACTCCTAGGGGAATCGAACCCCTGTTACCACCGTGAAAGGGTGGTGTCTTAACCGCTTGACCAAGGAGCCATATTATATTTTTTAAGTGGAGCTGGCAATAGGAATCGAACCTACAACCTGCTGATTACAAGTCAGCTGCTCTACCGTTGAGCCATGCCAGCATATATGGCGACTCAGAAGGGGCTCGAACCCTCGACCTCCGGCGTGACAGGCCGGCACTCTAACCAACTGAGCTACTGAGCCATAATGTGGTGGGCACAACAGGGATCGAACCTGTGACCCTCTGCTTGTAAGGCAGATGCTCTCCCAGCTGAGCTATGCGCCCACATTATGCAATGGTGACTCCTAGGGGAATCGAACCCCTGTTACCACCGTGAAAGGGTGGTGTCTTAACCGCTTGACCAAGGAGCCATATATTTTTGTTTATGTCGTCAAACCCGACACGTATTATAATACATAAAAATTTCAATGCCGTCAACATATTTTTTTATTTTTTTAAGTTTTTTTTCTTGTTACTTTCTTCCTACCTAATTTACACCATTTATCTCTGTTTTCCTCTAATTTTCTATATAGTTCATTTAAAGTATACATTATTTAATTATTACCAGAAATCCAAACTAAATACAAAACAAAAAATCTCTCTAATATATTAATTCATTTTATTAAAGAGATTTCAATTTTTACATTATCTAAATGGATGTTTAGCTTTATAGTTTTCTTTTATAGTATGATAACTCAACTAAAGCGCATCCTTCAATAGCTGTTATATTATTTTTTTCACAGTATTCCAAGATATCTTCGCTTTCTGCACCTGGTTGAATTAGAACCTTATCTATTCCCAGTTCCTTAGCTTCTTGAACTATTTGAAGACCCTTCACAGGATTAATACATAAATCCAGCACTTCAATTTTATAAGAAATCTCACTAAGGCTCTTTTTTGCCGTTCCTGTTTTATCTGATGGGGATACCCCTTCAATATTAAATCCTGCACCCTTTAAGCTGTTTAATATTCTATGGGCATACTTTTCAGGGTTTACTACGTCTCCTACAACCACCCAATTTTTATAATTTAATAGTTCTTGTGCCTCCATTACTTATCACCTCTTGATATATTATTATATTAATATTATATACTAAATTTATAGCTTAATTCGAACAAAAAAAGCTAGCCGTTTGCGGCTAGCCTTCTAATTTTCGTCTGACTTCCATCTATTCCTACTGTTAAAAGCTTTTGAAGGTTTTTCCTATATCTCTCTATAGATTTTTCCCTTTCAGCAATTTCATTTTCTAAATGAGCTATATTCTCCTTACATCCATCAATAAACTGCTCTAGGGTTATGTCCTTAAAGGTTATGCTAAATTCCTCAGCATACTTTTGACCTATTATATTTATATCCAGTGGTATACTATCATTTACAACTAATATTAATTTCTTCTCCCATATTCCCCTCTTGCTTATACTGTAGCTATCATTTAATAATTCTATATTTTCAAGTTTCCCACCAATTTTCTCCTCAATACAATTAAGAAGAGCCATATAAAGAGCTGGTGACATTTCCTTTTCCAATTTTATTTTTAACATATCTATATGACTTACAATCATCTTCTCATACTTATTTTCAGGAATTAGCTCCACATCATCCATATTAATTCCTACTTTTTCATTGTTATCTAATGCTACTACCATATCGTAATTGATACCCTTGGCCTTAAGATTTTTTCCGAAGGTCTGTAGTTCTTTATTTATTACTTCTATTCTCATAATAAATAATCCCTTCTTTCTTTAAGATACTTTGATTATACTATCGCAAAAATATCATTACAAATGTAATATTAACCTGTATTTCTAGCTAGTATAATAAATCTTAAGGGAAAAAGTTTTCATTCTATAATGCAAAATAAAACTTTTATGTTTATATTCAAATACCTAAATTTAGGGTAAAATACTAGGTGTATTCTATTTGTTTAGAAGGAGAGATTGCATTGAAGCATGATTTAATAATTGTTGGAGGCGGTGCTGCAGGAATTATGTCTGCTATCTGCGCTAAAGATCACGGAGCAGATGTAGCAATAATTGAAGGCAGTGACAGAGTTGGAAAAAAGATTTTAACTACTGGAAATGGCCGCTGTAATATTACTAATAAATTTATAGAACCTGATAGATATCACAGCAGTAACCCTGAATTCTTTGCAGCTGCTTTAAATAATTTCTCAGCTGAAGCTACTGTTAACTTTTTTTCCTCCCTGGGGCTGCCCCTAGTTACTCTTGAGGAAGGAAAGATGTATCCTATGTCCCTTCAGGCCTCCTCAGTACTAGACATTATGAGGTTTGCCCTAGAAGAGAGAAATATACCGGTGTACCTTAATTCTAAAGTTAAAGAAATTATACCCTCAAAAAAGGGCTTTAAAATATTCAGCAGCAATGATACGGAATACCTCTGTAATAAGCTTCTATTATGCTGTGGGGGTAAATCTGCTGCAAATACAGGTTCAGATGGCACTGGCTTTTCCATTGCTAAAAAGCTTGGTCATAATATAATAAATCCCATTCCTGCCTTAGTTCAGCTTAAGCTGGATTATAAAAGTCTTAAAGCCTTAGCAGGAGTGAAATTTAATGGTATTGCAGAAGTATTAGTAAACGGAGAGGTTAAGCGTAAAGAATTTGGTGAGATACTGTTTACAGATTACGGCATTTCAGGCCCACCTATTCTTCAGTTAAGCCGTACTGCTTCCTACGCTATTTCAAAAAAGCAGCAAGTTACTATTAGGGTAAATATGATCTATAATATGAACAGTAGTGACCTTGAAGCCTTTTTTGAAGCACATTTTGCTCTATTTGGACACAGAAGTGTTTACGACAGCTTAATAGGTATAATTAATAAAAAAATGATTCCTATTATATTGAAGGAAGCCGGAATAACTGACATCCACAAGCCTTGTTATAACCTTCTGTGGAAGGAAAAACTTACATTATATAGATTACTGCAGGCCTGGGAGTTCAAAGTAACTGATACAAACTCCTTCAGTAATGCTCAGGTTACTGCTGGTGGAATAGATACTAAAGATGTAGATTCTTTAACCCTGGAATCTAAACTCATTCCTAATCTATATTTTGCAGGTGAAATTTTGGATGTAGACGGAGACTGTGGAGGATTTAATCTTCAATGGGCTTGGGCTTCAGCTTTTGCTGCTTCCACTAATGCTTGTACTTAAATAATTTCAAAATCCGTTCCCGATATAAGCTTGTCTCATATACTGTAATGAGATACAAAAGATGTCGACAAACTTATAAAGGAGGGGACATATATGGGCAAACATCATCATAGAAGAAGAAATTGCTGCTGTGAAAGGAATAACTGCTGCAACAATAATAACTTTTCAGGAATAGCTATAGCTGCTGCAGTAGCTTTACTGTTTTTTAACAGGAACGACAGGCGCTGCTGATAGTAATATCATAAGTTAGGTATTTCAAAACAGTATAACTTAATCACATTAAAATAGAGGGGTATTTTACCCCTCCTAATATGCTTTATTTTTTAAATATATCATTTTTTACCCAAGTGGTCTTTAATAGTGTAAGTTCCTTATCTTCATTATCTATAATCTTATGATGGCAAATATACTTATCCCCCTCAACTATAACCTCAGTAAATATTCTAGCAGCCTCACCATAGGTTGTCTCCTTCTCATAAGTGACTTTGAGATTGTTAAGAGTATAATTTAATACAATATCCTTTGGAACAGTCTCTATAGCCCATGCAATATATTTAGTATTGTTTACATGTCCATTTGTATCAATATCACTATATCTTACATCAAACAACTTTTCACTATCAACTTTAGAAGGTGCAGTGATATTTTCTATATCTATAGGACAATCTTCCTCTACAACTCCAAAAGTGCTGCAAAGGTGCTCATTGATTCTTACAGGTCTTCTTCTATCCATATTTATTAAAAACCAAATAGAATCAGCCTTTCCTATAATTTCTCCCTTAGAGTTTATAAACTCATACCTTCTATAAGCATAGAACTTTCTAAAGGAATGTGCCCATGTCCTTATAATAATCTTCTCGTTGTAATGTGGATAGCTGTACATATCTATATTCCACTTATACAGCACCCAGCCAAACCTGTTTTCCATTAAGTAATCCATGCCTATACCAAGCTCCTCAGCTTGACTAGTAGCAGCATCCCCTAAATAGTCCACTATACTGGTTATAAGAGCCTTTCTCCTATAATCTATTTCATAGTAGTGTATTTGATATTCTTTTTCATATGCATTCCCCGCCATTTTTCTCTTCCCTCTCTCTTCTATTAATAATATATTTAACAATACCCATTGAAATATATGCACAAGTTAGTCCTAAAATAATTCCACCAAGTACATCTGATGGATAGTGTACATGAAGATACATTCTAGAAAAAGCAATTACTATAGCCAGTATCAACGCCCATACTCTATATTTAGCTTTACTAAGCCAAATAACTCCTGCAGAAGCAAAAGAAGATGTGGTGTGCCCAGAAGGAAATGAATAAGATGTAGGTACACTCACCAAGAATTTGTAATTTTCAATTCCTATTGTTGGTCTTTGCCTCTGTACAATATTTTTAAGGCCAAACTCTCCCAGCGCATATCCTATTATTAAAGCCATAAGCATAGTAACTCCTACCCTTTTGACTCCTTTTTTTCTATTGAAAATAAGTATTAACGCTATTACAAACCATATTTCACCATGATTATCAGAAGTAGTAAATACCGGCATAATAAAATCAAAAAAGGTATTTTTCATTGTTATAGAAAAGAAATTTAAAATACCTCTATCAATAGCATATAACGAATTCATATCATCAGACCTCTCTATCTAAGCTTAATTACCTTAATTATACATAATAAATTAGTACTTAACAATTAATTATTAAAAGGCTATAATTACATATATATTACTTATATTTAGCTCTATAAATTATTAAAGTTTCAAATTAGCTTTCATCCCGAAAGGTTGTGCTTATATTATGAAAAAAAGAACTTCACTATTCATATTTTTATGTTTCTTACTAGTTGTTTTTTTTGCTAGCTTTAGTATATCAGGCTTTCTTGTAGATAAACATGCTGCTGAAGATACCAATACCAAGAAGAATAATCCTGTGGAAATATCCCCTCCAGCAAATAATGAAAATTCTGAGGCTGCATCTAACCCCAGCAAAGCACAGACACCACAGGACAATAATACACCTGACAATAACGCTTCTGCCATAGCAATCTATGATATACTTGGTACGTCAAACAAGCTTACCCAAAAGGAAAAGCTGGCCATGGATAAATGGCGAAATGATATTGTAGAATTCGCTAAGAAAAACACTGGAGCAATGTTTGTAAACGGAAGTGCAAATAGAAAGGTAGTGGCATTAACCTTTGATGATGGACCAGATGCTAATATTACACCTAAAATTCTAGATGTATTAAAGCAGAACAACACAAAAGCTAGTTTCTTTTTCATAGGTGAAAAAGTTATGGAAAATAAAGATGTAGTAAAAAGGGCATATGCAGATGGCAACCTGGTACTTAGCCACTCTTTTAATCATCCTGATCTTTCAACTAAAAGCGAGTCTGTTATTGATAAACAAATGAAAGATACAGAAACAGCTATATATAATATTATTGGTAAAAAGCCTGCACTAATGAGGCCACCTTATGGTAATACAAATGACTTAATATTAAAGGTAGCAGCTAGAAATAACTTAAAAATAGTAATATGGTCTATAGACACCTTAGACTGGTCTCAAAAAGAAAAAGCTAATATTACAAAAAATGTACTGGATAATGTGCGTCCAGGTGAAATAATACTCATGCACAGCAATGAGGATAAAAAAACTACCTTAGAGGCTCTGCCTGATATAATAAATGGACTAAAAGATAAAGGATATAGCATTGTGACTTTAAGCGAATTGCTTGGAGTTAATGCTTATAAATAACCCTTTAACAGTTACTACCTAAATATATTATTATTTATATAAAAAAGCGCTTTATTAAAGCGCTTTTTTATTAATTAAATAGATTATTTAATTCTTCTAATAAATTTTCAAGATCCAACCCGTGGACCATAGCGCCCTCTTCAAGAGTTTCTGACTGCGCTCCTGGTCAAAATACGCATCCTAGTCCAAACTGCTGAAGCACGTCTGGAGCTTGAGGATGGCTTCTAACCACTTCACCAATTGTCATTTCCTTAGTGATATTCACACTATCCCCTCCTTATGTAAAATTTAAATCCTAATAGGTATTATTATATGTTAAGTCAAAATAAAAATACCTTCCGATAAATCATACCATTTTAGTAGGATTTGTTATCATTATAGCAAATAAACATTAAGGTGTAAATCTGATTATTTGAAAATACTTATAAAAAAAGATAAGGCTTTAAACCTTATCTTTTATAAAACTTTAATTATATTTCTCCAACCACCATTGTTTGGTCTCTTCTTGGGCCTACAGATATGATAGCTATTTTAACGCCTGTAAATTCTTCTATCTTCTTTAGATATAGCTTTGCATTCTCTGGAAGCTCTTCATAGCTTCTAGCATCTGCAACACTGCTGTCCCAGCCATCAAATTCCTCATATATAGGTTCACATTTAGCTAAGTCTTCTAAACTTGCTGGGAAGTAATCTATTACTTTGTCTCCAAATTTATAGCCTGTGCATACCTTTAGTTTATCAAGTCCTGCTAGTGTATCTATCTTTGTAACAGCAAAGCTTGTTAAACCATTTACTCTTGCTGAAGTTTTTAATATAACAAGGTCAAGCCATCCGCATCTTCTTGCTCTACCTGTTGTAACTCCAAATTCATGGCCTTTATCTCTTATCCATTCTCCAGTTTCATCGTAAAGCTCTGTTGGAAATGGTCCCTTACCTACTCTTGTAGTGTATGCTTTAGCTATACCTACAGCACTATTTATCATAGTTGGCCCTACACCAGCTCCTGTACATACTCCACCAGCAGTAGTATTTGAAGAAGTAACATACGGATATGTACCATAGTCTATATCTAAAAGCATTCCTTGAGCACCTTCAAATAATACCTTTTTATTAGCCTTTATTTCATCATATACTCTAACTGATATATCTTGTACAAATGGTCTAATTCTATTTGCATAATCTGTATATTCATTATATACTGCATCAAAATCCAAAGCTTCCCCTTCAAAAGCCTTTGTTATGATGTCATTTTTAGCACTTAAGCTCTCTTGAAGTTTTCCCTTAAAAACTTCATTGTCTATTAAATCGCATACTCTAATTCCACTTCTCTCAACCTTATCTGTATAACAAGGTCCTATACCCTTACCTGTAGTTCCTATATCATTTTTTCCTCTTGCCTTTTCTTTTAAAGCATCTAAAAGTTTATGGTAAGGCATTATAACATTTGCTCTATCACTAATGACTAAATTTTCTGGTGTTACCTTAACACCTAAATTCTCTAAATAGTCTATTTCTTCAAAAAGTGCCTTAGGGTCGATTACTACACCATTTCCAATAACATTTAATTTGTTTCCATATAATATTCCTGAAGGTATTAAATGAAGCTTATACTGCTTTTCTCCAACTTCTACAGTATGACCTGCATTATTTCCGCCTTGAAATCTTACAATTACTTCAGCACCTTCTGCTAGGTAATCTGTCATCTTACCCTTTCCTTCGTCCCCCCATTGGGCTCCTAAAACTATAAATGCTGACATATTAAACTCCTCCATTCTTACTTGCAATACTTCTCGCTACAACAACACCAGTAACTGAAGCCTGCATAAGTCCTCTAGTAATTCCTGCACCGTCCCCTATAGTATATAGGTTCTCTAGTTCGGTTTCAAAGTTATTATCTGTTTCAAACTTACTGGAATAGAATTTAACTTCTACTCCATAAAGTAGAGTATTTTTGCTATATAAACCTGGCGCTACCTTATCAAAAGCTTTAAGTGCTTCTACTATAGATGTAAGATGTCTTTGTGGCAGCACAAAGCTAAGGTCTCCAGGTACTGCTGACTTTAATGTAGGTATAGTAGTAGACTTTCTAAGTCTATCATAGTCGGTTCTTCTTCCATTAAGCAAATCGCCTAATCTTTGAACCATTATTCCTCCACCAGTGAGCATATTTCCAAGCTGTGCTACATACTTACCATATTCAATAGGTTGATTAAATGGTTCAGTAAAAGTAGTAGAAACAAGCATTGCAAAGTTTGTATTTGTGGTTCTAAGCTCTTGTTCTGAATAACTATGGCCGTTAACTACAGCAATTTTACCATCCTCATAGTGTTCCTCAGAAACTACTCCTCCTGGATTCATACAGAAGGTTCTTACCTTGTTATCAAAGGTATCTGAGTAATACACAAGCTTAGCTTCATATAAATCCTTTGTTAAATGGTCCATTATGGAATTTGGAACTTCAACTCTAACTCCGATGTCTACAGCATTATTCGTAGTTTTCATATTAAGCTTTTTAGCTTGCTTTGAAAGCCATTCAGCTCCTCCTCTACCTGGAGCAATAACTACATAACTTCCCTTTACTTCTTTTTTACCCTCTTTGTTATTTATAACAATTCCAACAACCTTATTATCTTCTATTAATATATCTTCTACATCAGTAAGATCTGAAAATTCAGTGTTAGTTTCATTTATAAGGTGCAAGTACATTCCTCTTAACACCTCGTATGCTAGTTCTGTTCCTAGGTGTCTAACTGGACATTCTACCAGGTGAATGTTGTGCTTGCTTGCTTCATACTTTATTTCTTCAACTCTCTCATTATTTAGGCCATGAACTTTTTCATTAGCTCCAAATTTAAGATAAATATCATCACAATAATTTATAAGCTTTTGTGCCTCATCCTCAGTGAAGTATTCTAATAGTCTTCCACCAACTTCAGGGCTTAAGGATAATTTACCATCTGAAAAAGCCCCTGCTCCTGACCATCCATAAGTTATTCCACAAGGCTTGCAATCTACACATACTCCTGTAGTTCTTGCTGGACAGGTTCTTTTTTCAATATTTCTTCCTTTATCTACAATTAAAACATTTAATTCTGGTTTAAGTTTAGTAATCTCTAGTGCCGTAAATATTCCTGCTGGACCAGCTCCTACGATAATTACATCATAAAAATTTTTCAAGGTTCATTGCTCCTTTCAATAATACCACTTGGGTATACTTAACTAGCCAACCTTATATGGATAGTTTATTTATTAAAGCTCCTTAAGAGCTTTTTCTGGGGAAGCTTGACCTCACGGTCCAGGGCAGCCTTACCTCGCCAACTCCCGTTGACTAGTAGCCCAGGGTAATTCTCGCCGCTAATTCACATTAGCTAAATTACCCGTTAAGGTCATTTAGACCTTTAACCTCGCAAAAGTCCATTTAGGACTTTTACCCCCATGTTTTATAATATCAAACTTCTTTGCTAACGTCAACAAAAACACGAACATTAATGTTAACTTTTTTAAAAAGGTTCATGATTATATCAATATCACTGTTGTTTTCATAATAATTAATATATTTGTTCCCTAAAATGTCGAACATAATATACTTTTTATTATTTAAATGTTCTAAATACAATATCACCTTGTTTTTTTATTTAGGTAAGCGCTATCAATCCCCAAATATAAAACATGGGAGAGTTTTGCATATAAGGTTAAAATATGATATCATATTGTCATATTGCTGTTTTTGAGGTGGTTATATGAATGTTCCTAATATGATTACTGTTTTTAGATTGTGCTTAATACCTATTTTCATTTTTGTTTTCTTTTCTGGTATTCATAATAGTTTAGTATTCTCCATATTTATATTTCTTATAGCCGGTGCCTCGGACGTATTAGATGGCCACATTGCAAGAAAATATAATATTGTTACAAAAGTTGGAACTGTTCTTGACCCCTTAGCAGACAAGCTTATGCTTTTAACGGTGTTAAGCTGCTTAACTATAAAAAGGTATATACCTATACTAGTTGTGGCTATTGTTGCAGGAAAAGACTTATTTATGATTTTATCTGGAATTTTCTTATACAAAAAAGGAGTTGTAATTCCTTCTAATATAATAGGAAAGATAAGCACGTTATTTTTTTATATCTCTATTTTAATATTTACATTTAACAAAACTATTGGAATTTATCTACTATATATTTCAGCCATTTGTGCACTAGTAGCATTAGTAAATTATTTTATTGTTTACTTTAAAGGAAAAAAAACAAAAAAATAAGAGCGTTCATCGCTCTTTCTTTATGCCCATATATCCTTAGTTAACTCATCAACTTTTTTTCTTCTTTTCTTAGTTTCTTCTTCATCTACAGTTATAGTTTCACCTATCTTTAACACGTCTCCTTCTTTAGCTTCTGCCGGAAGTTGTGTTCTTTCAATATTTATTACTTCTCCACTGTACATTTCTATTACTGCCATTTTCCCCTCAAATCTATCTATTACACCAAACATAAATCTCCTACTCCTTTTTTATTTATATCTATATTAATATAATAATCCATGTACTTTATTTAATCCAGCACCTAAATACTAGCCATGCAATGTATTTTTCCCATTTAATTCACTAAAGTATTCTTTGACATTAGTGTAGTTATCTGCAAAAATATTATTAGTAAATTAAAAGGAGTATAAAATATGTCAAACGCTAAAATATATTTTCTTATGGTTTTATGTACAATATTCTGGGCGGGTGCTTTCATAGCAGGAAAACTTTCAGCTCCATTCATTCCAGCCTTTACTTTAACTTTTTTACGATTTTCCATCGCCACAATTATAATGTATTTTATAATGAGAGCAAAGGGAGAAAATAAGTACAGGCTTAAAAAGAAGGATATCCCAGTATTTCTTTTTACAGGCTTTATAGGAATGTTCGGTTACCATGTACTATTTTTTACTGCTCTTAAGTATACCACTGCTATCAATTCTTCAATTATAGGCGCTGCTAATCCTATTATAACCTCAATTTTAGGTATAATCTTTTTAAAAGATAAAGTCAGCCTAAAAAGAATAGTTGGCATACTTCTATCCTTTACAGGGGTATTTTTAACTATTACTGGAGCTAGTTTAGATGTAATAAAAAGCTTTACCTTTAATCATGGCGATTTAATCATGCTGTTAGCTGTATTGATGTGGGCAGCCTATAGTATCTTCAGTAAGATAGTTATGCCTAGGTATTCCCCCTTAATACTTACTTATTATAGTTTTCTATTTTGTACTATAATCCTGATTCCCTTTGTTATATACGATGCTCCATGGAAGCTGTTAGGTACTGTACCCTATTACTCATATGTATCGGTTATTTATATGAGTGTTTTCCCTTCAGTTATTGGCTATTTGGTTCAGCAGATATCCATCAAGCATATTGGGCCAAGTAAAACTTCAATATTTATAAACTTAGTGCCTGTTTTCTCTATAATATTGTCCTTAACAATTCTCGGAGAAACCTTAGCTCCTATAAAACTTTTAACAGCAGCTTTAATAATATTAGGAGTTTATATCTGTCAAAAGAGTTAGTATTTAAGCAAGTTGATAATTTTCAAATTATCAACTTGTTTATTTTTTATCAAGACGATATATTTCTTGATTTATTATTAATAAAATGCATACTTTATTTCAAATTTCACATTTGCTAATAATTTGCCTGTTTAACCAAAAAGATTTTTAAAATATAATAACATTTTTTTAAAAAACACTTAATTTTTTTGCCCATTTTTAGTATAATGATATTGCGCTTAAAATGTTAACAATTAAACATAGTTCTTGAAATGATACTGCTAGATGAAAAAAGCTATAAATTCAAGACATTGAAACAACTTTACCTAAATAAAAGGAGGTATAAACTGTGTGTAAAAGTGTCCTAGTAGAAGAAAAATACCATGAACTTGAAGAATTTATTAACAATCTTCCTGATAAAAGAGGAGCATTAATAGAAGTTCTTCACAGAGCACAACATATATTTGGCTATCTTCCACAAGAAGTACAAACATTTGTTGGCGAAAAGTTAGGTGTACCAACTTCAAAGGTATTTGGAGTGGTAAGCTTTTATTCCTATTTTACTACAGAACCAAGAGGAGAGTATGTTGTAAACATCTGTTTAGGTACTGCATGCTTCGTACGTGGAGCTGCTGGCGTTTTAGCTGAATTTGAAAAACAGTTAAACATTAAAAATGGACAAACTACTCCAGATGGTAAGTTTACTATAGGTTCCTTAAGATGTGTTGGTGCTTGTGGACTTGCCCCTGTAGTTATGGTAAACGACAAAGTTTACGGTCACGTTACTGAACAAGATGTTAGCAAAATACTCGCTGAATATACTGAGTAGGAGGGAATTACTTTGAATAAAATAAGCTCTTTTGAAGAACTTCAACAATTATATACAGAATTCAAGCCTCTACTAAGTCTTAGAAAGCAAGAAGAGGCTAAAGATACAAAAGTTGTAAGAAACATTCAAGTCTGTGGAGGAACTGGATGTAAAGCTTCTCAAAGTGATCTTATTGTTAAGAACTTAGAAGATTGTCTTGAGAAAGCAGGTCTTGCAGAAGAGGTTTCTGTATCCATAACTGGATGCTTTGGTTTCTGCGAAAAAGGACCTATAGTAAAAATAAGCCCAGACCATGTATTCTATGTACATGTTAAACCTGAAGATGCTGAAGAAATAGTTAATGAGCATCTTGTAAATGGAAAAGTAATTGATAGATTACTTTATGAAGAACCATCATTAAAAGAAAAAGTTAAAAAACAAGAAGAGATGTCTTTCTATAAGAAACAAGAAAGAATAGCTCTTAGAAACTGCGGTTTTATAAACCCAGAAGATATAAAAGAGTCTATTGCAAATGAAGGTTACCTTGCTCTAGGTAAGGTGTTAACTACAATGACTCCTGATGATTTAATTCAAAATATGATTGCTTCAGGTCTTCGTGGACGTGGAGGCGGCGGATTCCCAACTGGTCAAAAATGGTTATTTGCCAAGAGAAATGATGCTGATCAAAAATATGTAATCTGTAATGCTGACGAAGGAGACCCAGGTGCATTTATGGATCGTTCCATACTTGAAGGAGATCCAAACAGTGTTATAGAAGCAATGGCTATAGCTGGTTATGCTATAGGCGCTAGCGAAGGTTACATTTATATAAGAGCTGAGTATCCACTAGCTATTGATAGACTAAGAATAGCTATAGCACAAGCTAGAGAACTTGGATTACTTGGTAAGAACATTTTAGGAACTAACTTTGACTTTGATATATTCATAAAATATGGTGCTGGAGCTTTCGTATGTGGAGAAGAAACTGCTCTAATTCACTCAATCGAAGGAAACCGTGGAGAGCCAACAACTAAGCCACCATTCCCTGCACAAAGCGGATTATGGAATAAGCCAACTATCGTAAACAACGTTGAAACTTATGCTAATATACCACCAATCATACTAAAAGGTGCAGATTGGTTCAGTTCTATGGGAACTAAGACTTCCAAGGGAACTAAAGTTTTCGCACTAGCTGGTAAGATTAACAATGTTGGTCTTGTTGAAATACCAATGGGAACAACTCTAAGAGAAATAATATATGATATAGGTGGAGGAATTAAGAACGGACGTAAGTTTAAGGCTGTACAAACAGGTGGTCCATCTGGAGGATGTATTCCAGCTTCCAATCTTGACATTGCAATTGACTATGAATCCCTAAATGCTATAGGCTCAATGATGGGTTCAGGTGGAATGATAGTAATGGATGAAGATAACTGTATGGTTGATATAGCTAAATTCTATCTAGAATTTACTGTTGAAGAATCCTGTGGAAAATGTTCACCTTGCCGTATAGGAAATAAGAGATTACTTGAAATATTAACTAGGATTACTCAAGGAAAGGGAACTGAGCAAGACTTAGAAGACTTAAAAGAGCTAGCAGAAACTATTAAAGATACTTCTCTTTGCGGTCTTGGTCAAACAGCTCCAAATCCAGTTTTAAGTACAATGAAATACTTTATGGATGAGTACGAAGCTCACATAAAGGAACACAGATGTCCTGCTGGAGTTTGTCAAGCATTACTTCAATATCAAATCACTGACAAGTGTATAGGATGTACAAAATGTGCTAGACAATGTCCTGTTTCCTGTATCTCTGGAAAAGTTAAAGAAAAGCACGTTATTGGTCAAGATAAGTGTATCAAATGCGGAGCTTGTCAAACAGCTTGTCCAGTTAAAGCTATAATTAAGAAGTAATTAATTATTAGCTTAGTTAATGAATTTTACAAATTTAAATAGATTATAGAATTAAAATTTCTTATGAATTATTCGAAAGAGGTGAATGTTTTGAGTTTAGTAACTGTAACTATAAATAATAGACAAGTTCAAGTAGAAGAGGGAACTACTATTTTAGAAGCTGCTAAATTACTCAATATAAAAATTCCTACACTATGTCACCTAAACTTACATGACACAAAGATGGTTAACCAAACCGCTTCCTGCCGTGTATGTGTAGTTGAAGTAGAAGGTAGAAGAAATCTAGCACCAGCATGTGCTACCCCAGTATTCAACAACATGGTTGTTAAGACAAATACTATAAAAGCAATAAGAGCTAGAAGAACAGTAGTAGAATTATTACTTTCTGACCATCCAAAGGATTGCTTAGTATGTGAAAAGAATACTAACTGTGAATTACAACAATTAGCTGCTGATTTGGAAGTTCGTGATATTCCTTATCAAGGAGAAATTTCATCTTATGAAATAGATAACTCCAGTCATTCTATAGTTAGAAACCTTGACAAGTGTATACTATGTCGTCGTTGCGAAACTATGTGTAATAAGGTACAAACTGTTAACGTACTTTCTGGAATAAATAGAGGATTCCAAACAGTTGTTGCACCAGCATATTCATTACCAATGGATGAAACATCCTGTACTTTCTGCGGACAATGCGTTGCTGTGTGTCCAACTGGAGCTCTAACAGAAGTTAACAATGTTAAAAAAGTATGGAGAGCTTTAAACAACAAGGATAAGTATGTTGTAGTTCAAACTGCTCCTGCAGTAAGAGTTGCTCTTGGTGAAGAATTCGGATTAGAGCCAGGAACTCCTGTTACTGGTAAAATGGTATCTGCATTAAGATCCTTAGGCTTCGATAAAGTATTCGATACTGACTTCGCTGCTGACTTAACTATAATGGAAGAAGCTTCTGAGCTTATTCATAGAATACAACACGGTGGCAGACTTCCAATACTAACAAGCTGCTGCCCAGGCTGGGTTAAGTTCTTTGAACACCAATTCCCAGACCTACTAGATATACCATCATCTTGTAAATCACCACACGAAATGTTTGGTGCTATAACTAAAACTTACTATGCAGAGAAAATGGGCATAGATCCAAAGAATATAGTAGTTGTTTCAGTAATGCCTTGTCTAGCTAAGAAGTATGAAGCTGCAAGACCTGAACTTTCAAACGACGGATTACAAGACGTTGATATAGTTATAACTACTAGAGAGCTTGGCAAGATGCTTAAGGAAGCTGGAGTTGATTTCAACAGCTTAGAAGATGGCGAATTTGATAATCCACTTGGAGAATCAACAGGAGCATCTGTAATCTTCGGAACAACTGGTGGAGTTATAGAAGCTGCTTTAAGAACTGCTTACGAATGGTTAACAAATGAAACTCTAGAGCAAGTTGAATTCCATGCATTAAGAGGTATGGACGGAGTTAAGGAAGCTACCGTTAAAGTTAACGATATGGACATTAACATAGCTGTTGCTCACGGGCTTGGAAATGCTAGAAAGATTCTTGAAGCTATCCAAAGAGGAGAAGCTAACTATCAAGCTATAGAAATAATGGCTTGCCCAGGTGGATGTATAAATGGAGGCGGACAGCCTTATAACCACGGAGATGTAGATGTAATTAAGAAACGTATGGAAGGTCTTTATATAGAGGATAGAGGTAAGGCTTTAAGAAAGTCTCATGAAAATCCTGGTATAAAGAAGTTATATGAAGAATTCCTTGGTGAACCATACGGTGAAAAGGCTCATCACCTACTACACACTCATTATACAAAGAGAACTAAGCTATAATATAAAAGGATGGAGAAAGCTCCATCCTTTTTTTATTTCTTCCAATTGCTCATAAGTATATCATAAAGTTCTTTTGTCTTAGCTGCATCTTTGTAGTTTATAATAACACGATCTTTATCTGAAATAATGTATATTACGGGTGCCTTTCTATCCTTAATGAAAAGAGTGCTCTCCCCAAGCCCCTGTAAAACAAATTTGCCCTTCATTGTCTTATTGTTATAAGAGCCTACAATTTTCCTATCATACCTTGGTATAGTGTCTTTCATGCTTATTTCTGTAATGTCCTTAAAATAAAGCTTTTTACCATACATGCCATCAAAACTAACGAAGTCAGAGTTTACAGAAACATTGACTTCTCTTGCCCCAAACAGTATTAGCCCAACTATCATTGCAATTATTATTAAGCTTAGCACTGTTAAAAGTTTTGTTTGTCCTTTCATAAATAATCCCCCTTAAATACCCCTATAAATTAACTATGCTTAAAATATAAGTATAGTTTAAAATTCTGATATAAAATTATAATTTATCTTTAAGAATGAGTCCGTTATAAAATCCCCACAGGATAAATCTTGATTTCCTGAATTTAAATTTTTATATCCTATACACTTCATGCCAGCATTCTTGGCTGCTTTAGTACCATTGCAGGAATCCTCTATAACAATACATTCCTCTGGTTTAACACCTAGCTTACTTGCTGCATATAAGAATACATCCGGTGCAGGCTTTGAATTTTCAACGTAATCCCCAGTCACAAGTTCATCAAAAAACTCCTGCAGCTCGTATCTTTTCACTACTATTTTTATAACGTCTAACGGAGAGGAAGATGCTATTGCGAGTTTTACTCCATTATCATGCAGCTCTTTTATAAATTCTCTAACTCCTTCAATTAGTACTACTTCATTTTTATCAGACTTTAGATATTCTAAATACTGAACTCTATCATTATTAACAAGTTCTTCTAAACTTTGCTTAAGCTCATTCTTAACCCTTAAGGTTTCCCACATATAATGAGAGGTTGTTCCCACAAAGCCCATGTGCTCCTCTTCAGTAACTGCTATTCCTAAATTTTTAAAAATCTCTTTTTCAAATTTAACGTGTGCTGGTTCACTGTCAATAATTACTCCATCCATATCAAATATAACTGCTTTTACCATTGTATCCTCCTGTTTTTGTGTATTTGTATAACCCTAGTATAATGTAAAATCATGCCCATTGGAATAACCTGAAGGCATGATTTTAAAATTGTGTTTCTATGTTAAAGGCTTATTTTCAGCATTTCCCTCTTCATAATTAACTTTTAGCAGTAAACCTCCTCCAATAACAAAAAGTATTACAAGACTAAATACACCTAATCTAGAATTGCCAGTTAATTGAGTAACTATAGCCATTAGAAATGGTCCAAGTATTGAAGAAAATCTACCAAGTATGTTGTAGAGTCCAAAAAACTCCGAGGACTTATTCTTAGGTATTATCTTGCCATAAAAAGAACGGCTTAGTGCTTGAATTCCACCTTGTGAGCTAGCTACCAGCATAGCTAAAATCCAGTAACCTAGTACAGACTTAATAAAATAAGCATAAAAGGTGAGTCCCGTATATACTACTATTCCAATAAGCAGCATATTCTTTGCAGAGTACTTTTCTGCAAGCTTACCATAGAGAATAGCAAATGGAAAGGCAACAAATTGTACCACTAATAAAATTATAAGCAAATTATTCCCGCTAATGCCTACATCTCTTCCATAGACGCTGGACATACGAATTATAGTTGATACTCCATCTATATAGAAAAAGTATGCTATTAAAAACATAAAAATAACTTTATACTCTTTCACATGCTTTATGGTATCTAGCAATCTAGAAAGACTTTCTTTCATTACATGCTTAGAAGGCTCTATATAATATTTTTGTTTCACATTTTTTATCATTGGAATAGTAAAGATAAACCACCAAACCGCAGTAATAAAAAATGCCAGCTTAGTAGCAGCTACTGTTGAGCTTAAACCAATAAGTGAGGGTTTCATAATAAATATAATTCCTACTATAAACGGAATAGTGCTTCCTATATATCCAAAGCCAAAGCCTAAAGACGATATCCAATCCATTTTCTTTTCTTCTGTTACATCTACAAGAAAAGCATCATAAAAAATATTAGCTCCTGAAAAACCTATAACAGATAGTGTGTATATAACTATACATTTAATAAAGTCTCCCTGGTTTAATGTAACTAGTAGCCCCGTTGCTACAACACCTACAAAGAAAAATCCAGTAAATAATCTCTTTTTAAAGTTTTTATAGTCTGCTATTGCCCCAAGAATAGGTGCTAATATTGAAATAAGCAATGTGGATAGTGAGCTTGCATAGCCCCAGTAGGCTGTAGACATATTGGGGTCAATTCCCTTGGCTACTACATCCTTAAAAAAGATAGGAAGAATTGCGGTAGTTATGGCAATAGAGTATGCAGAATTAGCCCAATCGTATAAAATCCAGCTTTTCTCTTGTTTTGTCATAATAAAACCCCCTTTATTTATATAATTAGCTATATTGAAGTCACACTGTTTTAAGAGCAATGACTAAGTGGTAATAATATAAAGCTTTTATATACTATGCTGGCTAAAATTAATATATTATTCATATTGTATAGCTTTAATAATAAATAAACTTTTAGTAATATATTATTTGTGGCTTACATTAACTTCCACCAAACTCATTTTTTTCGCATATGCTAATGCACCTCTAATTATATAGGAAATGGAGGGAGACCATAGAATGAGAGATGTAAAAATATTTACTGATAGCACAAGCGACTTAACACCAGAAATAATACTTGATAATCATATATCACTAGTGCCTCTATATGTTAATTTTGAGGACAAGTCTTTTAAAGATGGCATAGATATAAACACTACTACTTTATACGAAATAGTTAAAGCAAAGGGTAAACTGCCAAAAACAGCAGCAGCCTCACCTTCAGATTTTTATACTGCCTTTAAATCCTATATAGATGAAGGTAAGGACATAATATTTATAAGCTTATCCTCTAAGCTTTCTTCAAACCTTCAAAATGCTGCTATAGCAGCCAGTGAATTTGATAAAGATAGAATTGAATTAGTTGACTCCTTAAATCTTTCAACAGGTATTGGACTATTAGTTATGAAGGCAGTAGATTATGCAAAGGAAGGCTTAGATGTGCATGAAATAGCGGGTAGAATAAGAGAACTAGTACCTAAAGTAAAAACAGCCTTCATAATAGACACCTTAGAGTATTTATATAAAGGTGGACGCTGCAATGCACTTCAAAACTTTTTGGGCAATGTATTAAAAATAAGACCTGTAGTTCAAGTTGTGAATGGTTCCATGATTTTGGCACAGAAAATACGTGGAAAAAGGAAAAAAGCATTAAGTATAATGCTCCAAAATGTTCTTAAAGACAAAGAAAACATCCAACTTGATAGGATTACCGTAACTCACTCCATGAGTGACGAAGATGCTAAATACCTAAAGAAAGAATTAGAAAAAGCTATTCCTGCTAAAGAAATCTTAATTACAAATGCTGGTTGTGTTGTATCTAGTCACTGCGGACCTAATACTGTAGGAATTTTATATATATCAAAATAGCCTCACTAAGTGAGGCTATTTTTTATTATAATACCTATTAAAGTGATAAATATAAATACTGCAAAAAAAATTCCTATTCCTTTTATATAAATACTAGCATAGTATTTTCTCCAAAATTCCCTATCTTGCTTTACTTCCATATCTTCTTCAAGCCTTATAGTCTTATTTAGATCAAGGTCTGGCTCTGTGATACCTTCGTAGAGCTGTCTGCATTTTTCACATTCTATAAAATGTTCTTCAATTAACTGCCTTGTTTCTTTAGAAACCTTTCCCTCAGCATAAAACGGGAGCAAATCTCTTATAAGAAAGCATTTCATATAACTTCACCTTCTTTTTCAAAAAGAGTCTTGAACTGAATTCTTGCCCTGTATACGTTAATCTTAACTTGGGACATACTCCAATTCATAAGCTGAGCTATCTCTGCATAGGAGAGCTCCATTACGTCACACATAATAAGTACATTCTTATGCTCTTCTTTCAATTCATTTAATACTTTTCTAACTTTCTCAGCCTTTTCTCTTCTTTCTATAGAGTCTTCAGGGATGAAAACCTCTGACTGAAGCTTAATTTCCTCCATATCGTCTAATGCTACCATATCATATTTCATTTCTCTTCTATACCAGGAAACGTATAGATTATGAGCTATTGTATAAAGCCAAGTTTTTACTGAGCACTCTTGTCTAAATGATTGCAGCCCTTTAAAAGCTTTTAAAAAAACCTCTTGGCAAAGTTCCTCTGAAATGGGCTTATTTCCAGTTTGGTAGTAAAAGTATGAATATATGAGGGGCTTATACTGTTTATAAAGCTCCTCCAGTGTGCCTATGTTTTTCAAAGTATACACTCCATAAAAATTAGATTTCCAGCCAAATAGACATCCACATAGCCATAAAAATAATTAACCCCATACCAACACCCATAACTACCTTTGCCCTTTTAATTACTCTATTTGCTTCATCAAAATTATCTTCATTTGTATCCTCTTCTTGAGGTATACTAACTTTTTCTTCTCTTTCCATAGCCCAGCTTCTGCAGTAACTGCATTCTTTCTCATGTTCTCTCATCCATTCCATCGTTTCCTTCTCGGCTTCCCCCTGCACATAAGCAGAATATAAATCTTTAAAAACCGAGCACTGACTTTTACATACCTTCACCTTTTACTCCCTCCTTATATACCCCAACGGGTTCAACTACTCCCGTTTTTACATCTACTAAATAATATTGCTTTTCTGGACTCATAAATGTTATTACACAAACTCTCCACTTTAGCTCAGAACTATAAAAGTCATCAGCGCATTTTACTAAGCTTGCTTTTGCAGTATACACCCTCAATGGATTATATCTTGCTTTTACTAATTTTATAGCCTTATCCTTATTAATAATAAAGCTCTTCTGAGTATACTTTCTAGCCTCTGGTTTTAACTGTTGACTAAAATTTATTAACTCCCCTTTGTAATTTATCAGTGAAGAAATAAATACTTTCCCCGCTGGAACTGAGCCTACAAAATTATACTGACCATAAGTATATTGTTTTCCAAGGTCTGTTTCTTTAAAGCTTCCATTATTGAAAAAAGGGCTTATACTTTCAATATACTTTTTTGCTTTTTCCCTATTCTTAGCTGTTCCCTCTTTGGTTTTATCAAACTTCATACTGTCTTTATTAGATAAATCATTAAAGCCTACAACTTCCCCATTAGCTGAATCTATATCAAAACTTTTTCCATCCTGACATTTTACGTTAATTGTGCCTCTCCATAAACTATTGACACTACTATAGACGTAATCAGGAGTATTTTCGTTCATGTATTTATAAAAATTTTCTATTTTTTCTTTTATCTTATTTTCGTCAATTTTTACTATTGAGTAGTCTTTTATGTCAAATGCACCTGTTATAAATAATCGATTTAGCTTTCCATCCCCATCCCACTTTATTTCACACATAGGATAGTCATGGTCCTCCACCATATCGCCATTCTTAAATTTATGATAAATTTTTATAATATACTTTCCATCACTTTCAGAAGTCATAATTTGATATTTTTCTTCACTATAGGTATAACCAATATTTTTAATTAACTGTATTGATTTACTTATAAGTTCTTTACTATCAAAACTAATTGATTTTTTTATATTATTTTTTGTTCTCTCGATGTTCAGATTTTTTCCATCAACATCAAATGTATGTATTTTATATTCACCTAAGGTAATATTATATTCCTTGCTAATGTATGAATTTGAAACTTCATTTACTACCATCTTATCTTTGCTATTTTCAGTTACACACCGTATTCTCTTTTCAATTTCCTCAAGGGATGCATTCTTAACCCCTTTATAAAATATATTGCTCACAGCATAATCCTGATTATTACTATATAAATTAAAAATATTATATATAGGGTTCGCAATAAGTACCATTACTAAAGGTATTATTAAAGTATACCTTCTATATTTATCTAAATTTACTCTGCTAAATATAACTTCATATATAATGAGTAAGAACATAAATGCAGCAAATGGCATCATAATTTTTAATGGTTTCACCTTGTAAGAAACCATTATATTAGTTATAGCTGCTATAGATAGTGCCACATACCATAGCTTGTCTTTTCTCCAGTAACATTGGAAAAACAAATATAACTCCAGACCTGCTAATGGAACAACCAATATAGCAGCTCCGTCATTCATTGCACTACCTCCAAATAAGCCTAAAATCACACCATATACTAGTGGAATGCTCATCATTGCAATATCAACTGTGTAAGTATATCCCTTGAATTTATTTATCCCAATGGTAAGTATATAGTATACTGCTACAACAGCTATATAACCCCAAAACAGAAAATGTACAAGCTGTACTACGGCATCCCACTTTGCCGAATATATAGGTCTGTATTTATTGTAAGTTGTCATTTGATGAGCAAACTCAATAGTAAAGCCAATAAGCATTAGTACTCTTACTATAACACCCGTGTAAAGCATGTTTCTTTCAAATTTATCTTTTTTTATAAATATGTTTATTATGTATATAAAACTCATCATAAGCACAGCAGTACTCATTAAATAGAGCGTAATATCGCTAACGATCATATAACTGCTAAAATGACTTACTATCTTCTCTAAAAGCATAATGTAACTCCTTCCTTTTTG
Source organism: Clostridium omnivorum (assembly GCF_026012015.1). Lineage (NCBI taxonomy): Bacteria > Bacillati > Bacillota > Clostridia > Eubacteriales > Clostridiaceae > Clostridium > Clostridium omnivorum. The sequence goes on from NZ_BRXR01000001.1 coordinate 1,942,374, forward strand.
GCACATCTAACTATATAGACAACGAAATATGGAAAAAGTTACACTATATTTAAAATATTTTTTTAAATATAAAAGCTGGATAGCTTATCTACCCAGCTTACTTAACCATATTTTTATTTATTAAAGTATTCTTCCCTCATAAGTCCCATTGCTATTTCGTCGTAGTATTTTCCATCCTTAAATAGCTCATTTCTAAGTACCCCTTCTATTTGAAAACCGCACTTTTTATAACTCTTTATAGCTCTTTCATTAAAAGAAAAAGTATTAAGCTTAACCTTGTTTATATTCATTTGCTCAAATATAAACTTAACAAGTACCTTCATAGCATCTGTGCCATAGCCCTTACCCCAGTAGTCTTTATCGCCAATAAAAATGCCAACTGTTGCCACACTATTTTTCCAATCTATATTATTTAAGCCGCAGCCGCCAATGTATTTATTATCCTCTAAAGTCTCTATGGCAAAGTTATACAGTTCATTCCCAGCACTTTGCTTTTCAAACCACTCTTCTTCATCTTTAAGAGTATTAGGGTACGGTATCCCAGTTATTAATAGCCTTTTTATTTCAAAATCATTTACGAGTTCAAGAGCTTTAGGTACATCTTCTTTTCTATAAGCTCTAAGCCTTATTTTCTCCCCTGTGTAATACATCGTATAACCCCCTTTAAAAATCTATTAAAATACATTTAACCATATTATTACAGCAATGTCAAACCACACAGTTTAATATTCCAATACAGTAGTAAAATAAGGGCTGCTATGCAGTTAAACTAAAATTTAGTTGCATAGCAGCCCTTTGCTTTATCTATTTTATCTCTACCATTACAGGACAGTGATCTGACCCCATAACCTCATTTAATATACCTACATCTTTAACCTCTTCTAGAAGATTGTTGGATACAAAGTGATAGTCTATTCTCCAGCCAGTGTTTCTTTCCCTTGCTTTGAACATATAGCTCCACCAGGAATACTCTATTTTATCTGGATTTTTGTATCTATAGGTATCCGTATATCCATTGGCTATGAATTTATCCATCCAAGCTCTTTCCATTGGTAGAAATCCTGAAGTCTTTTCATTTGCCTTTGCATTTTTTATATCCATCTCGGTATGAGCTGTGTTATAGTCTCCACAGATTATAAGCTTTTTACCTTCAGCTACTAGCTTGTTACAATAATCAAGCAGAGCATCATAAAACTCCATTTTGTAGGTTAATCTTTCCTCATTCATTTGACCATTTGGGAAGTATATATTAAATAGAGTAAACTTCTCAAATTCAGTTATTAGTATTCTGCCCTCACTATCAAAGCGCTGAATTCCTATACCATGCTTTACTGATATTGGTTTTTCCTTGGTGTAGGTAGCTGTACCGCTGTAGCCCTTCTTCTCAGCAAAGCTAAAATAAGAATAATACCCCTCTATATTCTTAAAGCTGTCTTCTAACTGGTTTTCTTGAAGCTTAGTTTCCTGTATGCATAAAACATCTGGTTGCTCTTCCTTAATCCATTCTAAAAAACCTTTTTTTAAAACGGCTCTAAGCCCATTTACATTCCATGAGTATATTTTCATAGTAATCCTCCTTCCACTTTTACTTTAAATTACTAATATTATATCATTATTGTCACAATACAACTATATTAGTATTTAGTTATAGCTTTAACTTTCAGAATAATGTATCATTGATATTGGAACTTAATATTAGACTGTAGGAGGACCTTATGAAACTTTCTTTCTTATTTGAAGATAAAACATTTTTTAAAACCATGTTTAAACTGGCTATTCCTATAGCCCTCCAAAATCTAATTCTATCTTCTTTAAATCTAGTAGATTCAATAATAATAGGCGGACTTGGAGATAGTGCCATAGCAAGTGTTGGACTTGCCAATCAGTACTTTTTTCTCTTTAACCTTCTTCTATTTGGTATAACCAGCGGTTCCGCTATTTTTACAGCTCAATTTTGGGGAAAAAGAGATATTCCTAATATAAGAAGAGTACTTGGAATATGTCTTGTGACTGGGGGTACAGCTGCTATTCTGTTTACAATAGGGGGACTATTCTTTCCTGAACAATTTATAGGCTTTTTTTCTAAGGATGCGGTTGTAATACATATGGGAGGTCAATATTTAAGAATTATAGTGCTAAGCTATCTTGCCACTTCAATTACCTTTTCATATTCCTTCATATTAAGGAGTACGGGACAGGTTAAAGTTCCTATGTTTGTGAGTGTAATAGCCCTAGGCATTAATACATTTTTAAATTATTCCCTGGTATATGGATACTTTGGATTTCCAAAGCTTGAAGTTAAAGGCTCAGCTATTGCTACAGTAATAGCCCGCTTAATTGAAGTTACACTGCTGCTAATAATCGTATATAGTCAAAAACTAGCAGTAGCTGCGAGACTTAGTGAACTCTTTGATTTATCTAAAAGCTTTGTATATAGATTCTTTAAAATTACTATTCCAGTAATATTGAACGAGTCTATGTGGGCCCTAGGAGTGAGCATGTACGCTTTTGTTTACGGGCATATGGGTACAGATGTGGTTGCTTCTACAAATATATCTGGAACTATTGAGAAGATTGCATGGGTAATATTTTTAGGCTTTGGAAATGCTTGTGCTGTAATGATAGGCAATAAAATAGGTGAGCATGATGAAGAAGCTGCCTATACATATGCAAAGCGTTTTATGATTTTAGGTCCAGCCTTTGCCATGCTAGCAGGAATTCTTGTATTTTTAAGCTCTGATTTCATTTTGTCGGCTTACAAGATTTCACCCACAGTTAGGTACTATTCACATAGAAATCTTATGGTTTTTTCTTTTTTCTTATGGGTTAAGGTATTTAACTATATTAGTATTGTAGGTATACTACGAAGCGGCGGTGATACAAAGTTCTGTCTTTTATTGGACATGAGTGGTGTTTGGCTGATTGGAGTCCCTCTAGTTGCATTTGGTGGATTAGTGCTTAAGCTTCCTGTATATTGGGTTTATGTGCTGGTCTATATGGAAGAAGTATTTAAATTCACTATTGGCATCCCTAGAATTCTCTCTAAAAAATGGATTAATCATCTGTCTCTAAGCACAGAGTAAAAGCAAAATGCAGCCAAAAGGCTGCATTTTATATTATAAAGAATGATATTGCTATTATTATATACACTGCTATTAGCTGAACACCTTCAAGCCAGTTAGACTGTCCATCCCCAGATACTTTATTTGCTATGAGCACTGCTACAATAAGGGATATAAGTTCAAACTCATTAAACACTATACTCATAGGAGTAAATAATAAGCTTAAAAATACTAGTATAGGTGCCACAAATAATATTATTTGGAGACTTGATCCTATAGCTATTTCAACGGCAACATCCATTTTATTCTTAAGTGCCATCAGTATTGCTGTACTATGCTCTGCGGCATTACCTATAATAGGGATTAAAATGATACCTACAAAGAATTCACTTAATCCTATAGCTTTTGTCATAGGCTCTACAGAACCTACTAAAAACTCACTTTCAAGAGCTATGATAACTGTAGCCCCCACAAGTACCATTACAGCCTTTTTAAGACTCCACTTAGCTTCTACAGTTTCTTCATGCTCAGAACCATATAAATCTTTATGAGTATGGAAGGAAAAATAGAGGCTTAAAAGGTATATAGCAAACATTAAAAAAGCTACTCCTACACTTAAGCCCTCATATCTTGAGGTATTTAATAATTCCGGATTTATTGTATGTGTAAATATTGCTGGTATACTAAGCCCAATTACTGCAAAGAGCAGCATACTAGATGATACATCAACTACTCCTCTATTAAACTTTTGAGTCTTATATTTTAGGCCTCCTGCAAGCATACTAGCTCCTAGTACTAATAGTATGTTTCCTATAACAGAACCAGCTATGGATGCCTTAACTACATCAAACAATCCTTCCTTAAGTGCAAAGAAGGATATTATAAGCTCTGTTGCATTTCCAAAGGTAGCATTTAAAAATCCTCCTATTCTTGGACCTGAGTAAACCGATATTTCTTCTGTGGCCTCGCCCATTAGTCCAGCTAATGGCATTATTGCTAATGCTGAAGCTACAAACAAAAATATAGGGCTTGCATGCATAAGTTCAAGAACTATACTTATTGGGATAAATACAAAAAGGACTCTTAAATACTTCATACTTTTATCTTCTCCTTGTTTTTAGCATTATAGAATATACACTTTGTCTTATTGCACTGTGCATTAAAATCACTAAACTGGCACATTATTTTATCGCTCATTTCCATTTTTACTCTTAAATTTTTATCAGTAAATTTCACTGCTTCTTCTACAACTAAATATGAATGTCTCTTACAGCATCTCGGTCCTCCGTTTATAGCCACAGATTTAAGACTATTAGAAGTCATAAGATTTGTAAGGCTCCATTCTTCCTCGGAGGATATATTCGCACCTGTAACTACACTTATGTATATTCCAGTACCTACAGCAGCGCCACAAACCCCGTAAAAGCCACATTGTCCTTCTATGGCACTTCCATATCTCTTCTCAGCTTCCATTAAGGCAGGTACCTTTTTGTCAAATTCACCAATAGTATTATAGTAAGCTGATATTAAAGCTGCTGATACCAAAAAGTGATGTTCAAGCCCATGAATGTTTATAGCTGGGTGTCGCATTAATAAATTCATTATATCAATTGGGTTCTCTGATTTAGTATTTGCACAATAGTCTTTAATTATATCTCTGGTTGATTTTAATTTACAGCTTTCACAAATATAATGACATTGAGTACACTTTTCCTTAGCTAAAACTTTCTTGTTACAATAATGACAATTTAATAGTTCTTCATCACTATTATTAACTAATTCTTCATCACAAAATATACATTTATTACTTTGCTCCATAGTTTTTCCCTCTTTATTAATAAGATTTATTGTGTTGTAATCTTTTACATTGCTTCATATAATACCATATTTTCTGTTAATTATTAAACAATCTATATAATTCTTTTTTTTTCTTGAAAATCCTTCTATTCTATAAACATTTTTATACAATTATTTATAAATGTTTATTAATAGTTATCCATTAATAGTAATAAAAAATTCCCTAAGCATCTAACTTAAGGAATTGTCCTAAATTTTCTACTGCCCTACTAATTTTTATAATTGAAGCTTATATATATTGTTTGCAATTTTACCTACAGTTTGGTCTAATTCTAGCTGTTCAGGTATCAAAAGCAGAGTATCATTAATTAGATTAAAGCATTCTTGTAAACTCAATTCTGCATTATTCATGCCAAGTATTTCATTTATTCTATCGTTTAGCCTTGGCGGCTTTATAGCTAAATTATCAAAGGTATATCTCGTCCATTTCCAATCCGCTTCCCACTGCTTATTTAAAGCAAATAGGATTCTTATAATTCTTTGAATATCAAATACCATTGTCTGTACTAAAGGTATTCTATCATCTCGTCTAGCTAATGACTTTCTTACCTTTAGTGCCAATTCTACAGTCCAAGGTTCTATGGTATTCAATATTATTTTCTGTTCCAAGCCCTCTGGATAAATGTCCATTTTTTTCTTTATCTCTGTTATAATCCCTTTATCCTTTAGAGTTTTAGCATCTTTTAATGAAGAAGCTAATAAAAGTCTATCATGAGTGCAGTATTTAAGCTTTAAAATATCATTTATATTGCTTTCCATAGCACTATAGGTTTGCCAGCCAGCTTCCACAAAGTAGCCCTGATAATTAAAAATTACCCATTCTGAACCATCTATTATTGGTGCTCCATAGGACCTTATTTCGGTTCCACCTATGCTTCTAATCCAAGCAATTCTTTCTTCCTCAGGCAGCATCTTGTCCACTAAAAATTCTATCTCAATATCAGAATTTTCATCTGCATAACCTCTTGAAACAGACCCAGTAATAATAATCTCTTTACCTAATTCCATTGGACACTTTTTTGAGATTTCCTCACTAATAAGTCTCCTATTTTTACATTCTATATTATTTTTTAAATTTTCCATTTACCGTCAACCTCTCACTTTGAAAATGATGTAAATATATTATACCATATTTTTACAAATAGTCAAAAACAAAGGTTCGTTTTTAAAAATACCTTTGCTTTTATTCATCTACATATATTGTTTATTTATATTCATCCTTATTTGAAATTATGTTAGAAGTTGCCTTTTATCCTTTACTCTAAAAATGTTCCCCATTTTCATAGTAATTATTTTCTTGAAGTAATGTGAATATAACATCTACAGGGTCATAACCTGCTTTATTTGCAAATTTAGTTATTATCTTTGCAGCTTGATCCTGAATCTCCTGTGGTCTCTCAAACCAAGCAACCTGTACCATGGGATATCCACTTACATATTCACCATCACATACATATAGTGATTGCGCAATCTCTATATTAAAGTAATCCCTTGGACATTGAAGTAAATCCTGAAGTTCATCTACTAGTTCTTTGCTTACTTCTTTTATTTTTTCCGAATTCATCGCCTTAAACTTTAATGATGGCATATTATCACTCTCCAAATCTTTATATATAAGTAGATTATTACTAAAATTATTACTTTTATTCTTTATATAACAATTCTCCTATTTATTAAAAAAAACTAGATTCATATCTAGTTTTTTAATAAAATTATTCGGCTAATTCTAAAGCAATTTCCATCATTTGAGTAAATGTGGTTTGTCTTTCTTCAGCGCTAGTTAGTTCGTGAGTTACTAATGAATCAGATATAGTTAAAATGCATAGTGCATTTGCTCCAGCTCTGTTAGCATTCATATATAGTGCTGCAGCCTCCATCTCAATTGCCAATACACCCATCTTAGCCCACTTTTTCCACGCATCAGGATTATCATCATAGAAAACGTCTGAGGAAAGTACATTTCCTACAGTAACATTGATTCCTTTTTCTTTAGCTACATCTGTAGCCTTTTTTAATAACTTCCAGGATGCATTAGGAGCATAAGTTCCAGGCAAATCATATTGTCTTGCAAAGTTAGAATTTGTAGAAGCTGACATTCCAATAACTATGTCTCTAACCTTAACATCTTCTTGTATTGATCCAGCTGAACCTATACGAATTAAATTTTTAACTCCATAAAAATGGATTAATTCATAAGAATATATTCCTATTGATGGCATTCCCATTCCAGTTCCCATAACAGATATTTTCTTACCTTTATATGTGCCTGTATATCCAAACATATTTCTTACTGTATTAAATTGTACTGGATTTTCTAAAAAAGTTTCTGCAATAAACTTAGCTCTTAGAGGATCACCTGGTAAAAGCACTGTTTCCGCAATAATTCCTTGTTCACTTACTCCAATATGTGGTGTAGGTATCATTATTATCACTCTCCATTGAAAAGGTTTATATATCAATTATAAGGAAGTTAATCCTTTTATACAATATAAATTTTTCCATTAGTTATGTTCTTTATTCATATTGCAACTTTTTATAAGTACTTACATATTCTAATAAGTAGTACACAAGGAGGCCTATATAATGAATTGTCCCTATTACATCTACAATGTATATTGTCCATTTAGCCCCGGAAGACACCATTCAAGTCACAAACTTGCTATTAACAAAAATGTAAAAGCTGCAGATCCTTTAGCCGTCAGTTCAACACCAATGTCAAAAGATACTGATAAAATTCGTGAATATCTTCAAATACCTACCTTCACTGGAGAGGTTAACCCCGGAATTCTTTCTCATATCAATGAAAATATAAAAAATGATATCCTGGAATTTAAAAGCCAGATGGAAGATGCCGCTAATGACTCTGCAAAAGAAATGAAAAGCCAAGGTAAACACTTCATCCCCTATGAAATCTCAAATAGCTATTTAGTAACATATAACAAAGACAATATATTAAGCGTATCCCTTATATATCATGAATATATAAATGGAAGGAGCAGCTATGTTAGAACCTCATACAATTACAATCTTGACACTGGTGAATCCATGCCGCTGAGAAGCCTATTTAAGCCAGGTGTCAACTATATTGATATATTAAACCGTAAGGTACGAGCAATACTTCAAAAAAATAGTCAATTATATCCTCCAGATGCACTTCAAAGATTTAAAGGTATAGCAGAAGATCATCCTTATTACTTGGATAACAACAATCTTAATTTATTCTTTGGTTTCAATGAAATTGCCCCGCTTTCTGGAGAAATACCAATAATAAAAATACCCCTATCAGAACTTAGCGGTATTTTAAAACCACAATTTATTTAACATTTAAATTCACCATGAATCTCATGGTGAATTTTTTAACTTTAAAGGATATTCTCTCTATATAAGCTCATTACAAAATTAAAATAATCAATATAAAAATTAAATATATTAATTTAAATATTGATTTTTATTAAAATATTTAAAAATAGTATTGATTTTTATATTTAAGGGTACTATAATACAATTATGGAAGGTGATAAAAAACATGGCTTATAAAATTTTAACCAATTGTCCTGTATGTAATTCAAAACTAACAGTAACAAAATTAAAATGCCGTAAATGCAACACGGTTATAGAGAATGATTTTGAACTGTCTAAATTCTCATACCTCAGTTCTGAACAGCTAAATTTCATTGAGGTTTTCATGAAGTGCCGAGGTAACATTAAAGACGTAGAAAGAGAACTTGGAATATCCTATCCAACAGTACGTGGTAAGCTTGAAGAAGTTATTTCTTCCCTAGGCTACACACCTGCAAAGATAAAAGAGGATAATAATAATTCAGACATTATAAGTAAGCTGGAAAAAGGCGAAATTACTGCTGAACAAGCAATAAACCTTTTAAAAAAATAAATATAAAACAATTAAATGATAGGAGGGTTTTTTAATGAATGAAGAAACTATGAAAGTATTAAAAATGCTTGAGGAAGGAAAAATTGACTCTGAAAAGGCTGGAGAGCTTATTGATGCACTAGCTCCATCTAAGAATTTAGTACCAGTTTCACCAACAATTAATATCGACAAAATGCTAAAGATAAGGGTAAATTCTCACAAAGGTGATAATGTTAATATAAATGTACCTGTAAAATTCATAAACACTTTAGGAACTGCAATTAAAAAAATACCAAAGGTTGAAGGTGTCGAAGGACTAGAGGAAATTGATATTCAAGCTATTCTTCAAGCTGTAAGTGAAGGCTTAGACGGAAAAATAGTAGATGTTCAAAGTGAACAGGGAGACATTGTAGAGATTATTGTTGAATAATCTTAACTTTGGAGGCTAGAATGAAGATTTATATTAAACAAAGCAATGGAAGAACCTTTCATATTCCTGTTCCATTATCTATTGCAGGCTTTGGCTGTAATTTAGCCGATTTTATTATTAGGGTATCCAAAAAATACATGTCAGAGCAGGAACAAGAGTATATGGACTGTATTGATTTTAAAAAACTCAGCTTAAGCCTTAAAGAATTAAAAGGTTATCATGGGCTTAAGCTGGTAGATGTTAAAACTTTGAACGGAGAAGAAGTTGTTATTACACTTTAGAAGGCTGAGCAAGTGTGGTTAACCCAAATTACTATAAATTCAATTTTTGAAATTATAGCTGAATTTGCATTAACTCCACTTGCTTATTACTATTTAAAATTAATACACAAGGATACGCATAGGAATAAAGTGTTCCACCACTTCCAAGGTCAACTTTATAAAAGCTTATATTATCAATAAGAGTAGTTTGCATACTACCCAAAGATACCCCCAATTCTTCAACAAAGCTGTTAGGTATATAAAATCCCTTTACCTTATTATTCTTCTTTTCTATGATACATCCTTCGTTTATTTGACTAAAAAGTTTCCCCTCTTCATCTTCATTATAAAGCACAGGATCCTTTAAATATATTGTTACAATTCTACCCTCTTTTTTGTAGTAAATATTATTTATCTTTTTCATAAACTTCTTCTTAAAAATCTTTTCTATTTTAAAAGTGTGATTTTGAACGGCACCCATAAAGAAACAAATAACAGCAATAATAATTATATATCCCTGATCAGCTGTATTTGCTAATAAATCTTTAAAATACTCATCAACAACATACTTAAAGGTACCTAAATTCAAAGGTATTTTAGTACTTAAAAATATTGCAGTAATTACTGCAGCAAACACTTGTATTACACACACAATTCCAATAATAATTCTAAGAAGAATATTAATTTTCTCCTCTTTATAATTCTTTAGATAAGTATATACAATAGCTATTGTTCCGATGATGGGTATTATCACTATATTGCACTTAAAAAAATAAATAGATAACCCATAACCTATTCCTATAAGTATAGACAGTAATATGGATTTAATCAGTGCAATAGGATAGCTATTAGTTCCATCTTCTTCATCCTTAACCTGGTAGCTATCAACGTTATCTTCTACATTTAAACTAGCATCTTTATTTACTTCTACTAACTTATCAACTATAGTTGTATATAGCTGCTCAAAATTAGTATTTGGAAATAGCATAAATGAAATTGCTATTGAGTATTTTCCACCAAATAAATCACTTAATAATGTTTTAAAGGAGTCCTTTCTTTTTCTCATCTTTTCTTTAAGTACTATTCCCAGCATGGTATTGTGACTTTGTGTGTATACTTGAATATCATATATTTCGATCCATTTTGCTTTTTTTGTTCCAAATACAGTTTTATACTTAATATGCTCCTCTGTTAACTCAAGGTATTGTTTTTTTAGCACTCCCGAGTAAAACCATATATATCCCAAAAAAAGTCCAAAAAAACCACAGATTAATTTATATACTATCACTAATTTGTTATCTTCTATTGGTATAAAAGCAATTCCTATAAACACAACTGCCATTAATGCATATAAGAGATGTCTGTACCATTTCAGTGACGAATTCACCTTATACGGAAGCGAATATTTATTAATTTCTTTAACATTTTCCCCCACTATAATTCCCCCTAAAACTTGAACGTCAATTTAATTTCTATATTCATAATAAACTTATTTTCTACTTATTACCAAAGCCAAGCTTTCTATATAGATTTAAAGCTGGAATATTATCAGAGTGTGCATCAATAATTACATCTTCATAGTCTAACTCAGATAGATCATTTAAACCTCTACATAATAGTGCCTGTCCAACACCTTTTCCCCTATACTCCTCAGATACACCAAGTGTATATATATGAAATGTGTTCTTGTTAAGCTCAGGCAATGCAATTAGTATTCCTATCACTTTTTCATTATCAATTGCTGTTATTATGTATCTTCTTGAAAAATCACCTAACCTGTTTAGTGTTAAATTTTCTATGTATTTATTCGGAAGTACATCCTTTAAATCAGGATCTAGTGAATTATTCATAGTATCAACTAATACATCATATAAAAATTCCTTGAGCTGAACCATATCCTCTGGTATTTTTTCGATATGCCATGAACCATCTTCTAGAGCTACTCTGCTAAGCTCCCTATGTAATTGATATTTCATAATTTAATCCCCCAAACTCTATTCTCAAATATCACTTAACAAATCGAATAAAGCCTTTAAATCATCTTTTTTTCTATCAAGGTAGAATCCCTTCATGCCTAAGTCTTCAGCTGCTTGCACATTTTCAAGCTTATCATCAATAAAGATACATTCCTCAAAATTGCAGTCTAATCTTTCTACACCCTTAATAAAGATATCCTTATTAGGTTTTTCTACACCCTCATAAGCTGATATGACTATATTTTTAAAGTATTTTCTAATACCTAGAGCATCAAAAGACCAATCTAAGCTTGGCAGAGCATTTGATATTACCCCAAGGCTATAATCCTTCTTCAAGACTTCAAGTACTTCTATAGTTTCTGGAAATAGCTTGTATTCATTTGTATCAAAGGTGAGCATAAAAAGCTTGTCTCCAAGATAGTCACTTTCTGGATCTACAGCCTCTGCTATAGCGTTATAGTGGTCCTCAAGCCATTGCCTTTCATCTTTCCAATTATACATCCAAGGATGTTTCATAAAGTACTCTTCATCAAAGGCTTCTCCTATACTAAGTGCCTTTTCTATTCTCTCTTCTTCATATCCCATTGATAATAGTAAATTCCTAGCTATTTCGTTTCTCCTTCGCCTTATATATAAAAGTACTCCGCCAGCATCAAATATAATGGTTGTAATTCTACAGCTCTTCATATTTTCTCCTTTTTGTTTATTTTTAAAGATTTATTGATATAAACTCCTATTGTACCAAATATAATGATCAAAAAGACAGGCAAAAATCCTATTCCGAGCCCTGTGGCTTTTCCTAGTGCAACCATAACTGTTTTGCCTTCTATATAAGTAAAGCAGCATACAATCTCCGCCTTCATAATTATCATCATAATTCTAGCAGCATGATACTGTGCTTTTGCATTTTCCTCATTTATCTCCACTGCATAATTAAAAGTATGAGGAAATCTGCTTAAAACTGTAAGTAGAACATATAATGATAGCATTACTATTGGAATAAAGAATAAAAAACTCTTCCCTGAATATCCATCTGGGACTCCTGCTGCTCCATAATGTCTTGGAATTGTATCTGGTAAAACACTATAGTATCTTAAAATAATGTATACATTTAGCGCAATTCCGATAAGTGAAATTACTTCAAATGCTTTTTCTAATTTGGAATAAGCTATTTTTATTACTGGCTTTTTTTCATCACTCATGATTTTCTCTCTTTCTATATCCCTTTCTTCTCTAAATTAAGCATATATTCTAGTCCTTGTTCACTGCTTTTCATTACTTCTTGCTTGTTGCTTTTTATATATTGGATAACTTTTTCTGCCTCTTCATAGGCTAGTTTAAACTGCTCTTTAGTTATCTCCCCCTGCTTTAGTGCATCCTCTAATTCATCTTCATCCAACAGCAGTATTTCTCCTGAATAGGCAAGTACCACATCTAAATATAAATCATCATAATAAGGCATTCCAGAACTATCCACTTTGTTTCCAAGACATATATCAACATATATTTCGATAAGTTCCTGTTTTTCATTAAACATAGAAGTTACTGCATAATAGCTATGCTCTGGAAAATACTGCATCCAAATAAAACCCTCATTGGCTAAGCATAAGTCCTTTCCTACCACTTCAATTACTAAAGGTTCACTAACCCTATCTATATGTATGATTGAAAGCTTCCCTCTGAAGCCATGCTGATCTATACTAGCTAGGTAAAATCTTTTTTCTAATATTCTCCTCCAATTAGCTCTATCCGCATATGTTCTCTTCATTTTTACCTCCTTCATGCATGTGGTATTTTAAATGATTTCTTTTATATTGCTACTCTTATTATTTCATCCCCATTAAATTGACTCAAAATATCTTTATATAGACTAACATCCCCTACAGTTATTAATAAATCAGTTACTTTTATTACCTTTCCCCACTTTTCTACTGTGTCTGGTCCTACTCCAAGAATTTGTATTCCTCTCGGAATAACAGGAGAATAACCACAAGTGGGAACAATCCTTTCTTCTCCGTTTTTATCTTTAATTATTAAGTCAAAAATATGAGCATTTGCGTAAATATTAAAATTCTCTATCTGTTGTTTTTTATCTTTTATAGAGTGAAACTTATACTTTTCAAGCTCCATTATGCCACTTAAAGTTTCCTCTGAAAGATATTGCTTTAACAATCTTATTTGAGACTTTAATTTAATAATACTCTTTTCATCTAAGCTTCTTGAATCAATATAGCCTTCACTTGGAACATCTAATTTTATATTTCTTAATTGCATTATTGAAGCTCCAATAGCTTTTGGGTGATTATCAATAAAAAACTCATCATAAACTCCTGGTATACCCTTTAATGCAATTACATTTTGAGAACCCGAATTTAAGAATTTTATAACTAATTCATTAGATTTAAGAAAAGTTGTGGCAGTTAATAAAGTAATTCTCTTAGATGCATCATCTAAATAATTAGATAGTATATCTAATTTTTCTTTATCAGTTCCAAGCTTGTCTAAATACTTTAAAAAACTTTCTTTCCCTAAGTTTAATTTACTATTTTCTATTACATAATTATCTTTCATATATTTCTCCCCATGCTTCTGAACTATTATAATTTGTCTGTTCTTTATGTCCTTTAATTATATTATAAGTTATATTTTGGAATAATAATATGCAAAAACTACCTTCCTTGAAGGTAGTAAATATCCTTAAATGCTAAAATCCTAAGTCATCATCTATAATAAAAAGCTTAATCCTATCTTTACCAACCTGTCCTTCTATTATTGATAAGCAATTACATACTCTTTCTTTTGACTTACAGTCTACACATTTATTCAATGTAACACAAGGCGGGTTAAACCCAGCCCTCTTTGCATTTTTAGGGCATGCAATATTTTTAACTCTGCTAATTGCTTCTTCTAGATTATTTGTTATTTTATTTTGGCCCACTACAATTATAACTTTATCTGGGCCAAAGTTTATTGCAGCAACCCTATTGCCGCTATGATCCACATTAACAATCTTTCCGTCAAACGAAATTGCATTAGAGCCTGTAATATACCAATCTGTTAAAAGTGCTTTTTTCTTTATTACCTTACATTCTTCTTTATCCTTTGCAAGTTCCTTATCAAAGACAATATTTCCTCTCAGTATGAGTTCATTAGTTATGTCCATTGCCTGAAGAGTTCCTGAATGCCCAATCCCCACAGTATCATTTATATTTATCAATTTTAATATCTGTAACTTTGCTTCTGATAAATTTTTAAAGAAAGAAACTTCTATATTCTTCTCTTTAAAATTCTCCTTTATTCTTAAATCAACCATATATCCCCCTAAACTATTCCAAAGGAATACTCTTCTTACTAATAAATTGATTTCTTAAAAAATTGTTTAAAGCTGTATGCCATATTTCTCTCATCTTTATCCTGGCTATTAGCTTTTAAATCAATAAAGTACTTCTTAGTTTTTATGTCTATAGAAATAGAATCTAGCGGAAAACCTTTATCCCTCATCTTATGTACCTTAGTAGTTATAAGGAACTTCTCAGAAGAAATATCCTCTCCATCATATTCATAAACACTATTTTCATCCATAACAAGGCATATAGCATTTTTATATTTAGCTACTGCAGTACCACCTAATTGCGAAGCAATACTTGTATAATACTCTATCATTTGCTCATCATTTAATGTTTTTCCATTAACCCTTCTAACGTGAACACCTGGCTGCCTTTTTTCATACAGTCCTTCAATATACAACCCTGTATCGCAAGAAAACACAGGCATTTTGGCAGCTTTATAATAAGCTATGGCCTTAATCTTTGCATTTTCTAAAGGATTGTTTCCATTCTCGTCAATTGAATCAACTTTTATATCAACGTCCTTTAATCCAATAATCTCTATATCTAATCCCTGAAGCATCTCTCTCATATGCTTTAGCTTTGCAGGATTTGCTGTTCCGTATAATAACTTCATCTTATGTCACCTCTAGGTAAATTTTTAATAAATAATAACTATTTATGTCTATCTAAATACTTTCTAGTCCAAGGACATGCTTCAATGCATTTTCCGCATATTGTAGAATTTATTCCTACTTTTGCAGCCTTTTCCCTTGCTGCTTTGCGGCAGTTGTAAGCATTAAAGAAAGACTCTCTATGCTTATTTACGTTCCAGTTTTCCCCTAATGGTGCATTTCCAGGGCATGCCAGCTTACAAGCACAGCAGCTGCCACATTGTGATTCATTTATTGGAGTTCCTACTTTTAAAGGGGCATCTGTCAAAACAGATGATAATCTTATTGCAGAGCCATACTCTTTAGTAACAAGCAGAGCACACTTTCCAATCCATCCCATACCAGCTCTTGTAGCTACTGTCTTATGGGGTAAAATAGTACTGTATGAATTGGATTCAACAACTACTTCTGTTGTAGTTTTTAAAATTGCCTTATATCCGTAATCATTTAAGATTTTTCCTGCATATTTAACCAAATTATCTAAATGCTCATTAACTTTATTATATTCCCCATAATATTCTTGTGTAGGACCATTTTTTATGCCAAGAATTATATGCGGATTTAATGCAACAGCTATGGATATTCCATAGGGCATTTCATTTCTCTTATCTAATGGAATATCACTTAAATCAGCAAATCCAATTATTGAAGCTCCTTTTTTAGTTAATTCCTTTTTCAATAGAGAACTTAAATCTTCCATTTCCATACCCCCTAAAATATACTTAAATAATTAAAATAACATATACATTTCTATGATTAAGCACCACTATTTATACTTTCTAAAAGATTTTTAACTTCACATAGACTCCCAAGCCTTTTATAATACAGCTTCTTTATTTCTTCACTAGGCTCTTTTAAATCAGGTATCATAACTGGAAGCATTCCAGCCCTATACGCTGCTTGTACCCCAACTTCCGAATCCTCAAGTACTAGGCAGTTAGCTGGATTACAGTCTAGCTTTTGCGCAACCTTTAAAAATATATCCGGGTTTGGTTTTGATTTCTCTATTTCATCGCCACAAATAATATAATCAAAATGAGTGTGTATATTAGCCATTTTCATAAGCTTATACGCTCTTTTTCTACTAGTGGATGTGGCTACAGCCTTCTTTATCCTTAGTTTTCCCAGAAAATCTAAAAGGTCATACAAACCTTCTTTTACTGGCACCCCATTTACATCTATAAAATTCTCAGCTATAGCAAATCTATCTTCAGCAATAGCCTGAATTGGTATTTTCTCTCCAAAATATTTTACATATATGCTTTTTGTTTTTTCTAAATTTGTTCCTAAGGTCTCCCTCAATATTTCATCACTTATTTCATAGTCATACTTAATTGCAGCCTGCTTCCATGAGTAAAAGGATATTCTTTCAGTATCAAACATTAACCCATCCATATCAAAGATTATTAAATCTATCTTTTTCAACTTATATACCTCTTTAAAAAATTTCATTTAATTGAAATTTAATTCTTTAACCTTTCCTATCAATTTACTATATACCTTCTGCATATGTGCCTCATTACTATATTGGTTTACTTCATCCATCGGAATCCATCTAACTCCGCTGTTTTCATCTTTTTTAATCTTTAATTTCTCGTCTTCATCAGCTTCTACCAAATAGGCAATGGATAAGTGTAAATGAGGTGCCACATATTTACCTGACTTTTCATGGCCTACAACAGTTAATATTTCTAATGAGAATATATCAGAAAACAAAGGCTCTACCCTGCTAACACCTGTTTCCTCCTTTACTTCCCTAATAGCAACAGCTAAAAGATCTTCCTCTCCATCAGCATGGCCACCTGTCCAAGACCAGGAATTATATATATTGTGGTGTACCATAAGTACCTTATCTCTATTCTTATTTACTACAAATGCAGAACTAGTTACATGTGCAATCTCACTTTTTCTAGTTAATACATCATCAAAAATATCTATGCAATGCAGTATAATTTCTTTGTCTTTATTCTCTTGTTCATTGCAAGGCTTATAATTTTTTATTGAATCTATCCAGTTCATAATTTAGTTCACGTCCTTAAGATATCTATTAGCTTCACTTCTTCTTCTAAATATTATTATTTGCTTATTTTTAATTTCTTTTAGCTTATTAATATTCTTCTGACCTGAGTTCTTAGGAAAATCCCATATATACTTCATAAACTCAAAATCAAACTTTTCAGGACACCCTTCTGGCATGTCTGGTCTTACCTTATTTATATTAGTAATAACTCTCTTAAAATAGCTATACAGACAAACTACTCTGCTTAGCTTAAAACAAATTATTGTATCAGCTTTTTCAAGCCTCATGTCTAAAGTACCACCATAGTTCCCATCAATTATCCAGCTATCTGCATTCAATAGTGCTTCCTGCTTCTTTATCCATTGTTCTCTTGAGGTTTCTACCCAGCCGCTATTCCAAAATTCCTTGTCTAGATGAATAAGTGGTATACCTGTTTTTTCTGCAAGCACTCTTGAAAAGGTACTTTTTCCGCTGCCTGGGGAGCCAATAACCATTATTCTTTTTCCTAAATTAATCATCTTAGCCTCCTTTTTTATGATAAAAGTGAACTATCAAAAATATTGTTTTAATATTTTATATGTACTCTCTAGTTAAACCTAGTATTTTCTTGCTCTCATGAGAAATAATGAATAATTCACTACTTTTTCCTCTATTCTCTTTTCACCGTAATAGAAGGTACTAGACTCTATATCTTTAAATCCAGCACTACTTAAAATACTTTTTAAATGTTCCTGGTTAAAACCATTATGTCCATCATATTCGGAATAATTACTGTGAAAGCTTCCATCATCTTCATCTAAATCTACTATAAATAAATAACCTTCCTTATTTAGAAGCTTATAAAAATCCTTTATTATTTCATTGGTATCAGGAATATGGTGTAATACCATAGAATTATAGATTACATCAAAATTTAAATTTGAAGCTTCACTATTGGTTATATCTAAATGGTAAGGTATCATATTATTTATCTTATAATTACTTATTTTAGAGTTAAGTATTTCTATCATCCCTTGAGAGGAATCAATTAGAGTTATATTTTTAAATTTGTCATGAAGATTGAAGCTTATTAGTCCAGTGCCGCATCCAAATTCCATTGCCGAATATTGCTTATCGGAGTCAATATACTTCCCTATTTCATCTGCAATTACTCTTGCTCTATTTATTCTTAAATCAGTATCCCAATTCTTAGCATCGCTATCAAAACTCATTGCTAATACCTCCCGAAAATCTCATATATACCCATTATAGACTAGTTTAGTAAACCATACAAATTAAAAAAGAATGCCCTTATATAATGACACTTTTCATTTTATAAGGGCATTCTAACAAATTTTTATTAGTCTAATCTATGCACGAATTAATTTTGCAATTAGTATTTTTTATTGATAATAACCAGCTTGGTCAATATCATATCCGTATCCAGTTACGCTGCTATCTGATGTTAAAGTTATCTTAGCAGTATCTCCAGGAACTTCAACAGTAAATGCAGCTTTAGTTCCACTGTATTTTCCTATAACATTTCCATTCTTATCAGTAACAGTAACAAAGTCATAATTTGCTTCAGTTTCTAATCTTGAAAAATGAAGGGATACCTTTGTTGCACCTGTCTTAGTATAAGTTTGGGTTGCACTATAACTATTTGTATAGTTGTGTGGGCTGCTTAAGCTTACAGTTTCATAGTACCATTGTTGAGTAGGTCCACCTGAAGTTGGATAAGTTGCCTTTAGAGAATATGCTGTAGATGTACTGTATGCTCCACTGTATCCAACAACTTTTACATAGAACTTACCAGCAGCTGATGCAGTATAGGATATAGCTTCGCTAGTAGTACTTCCATTTTCCGACTTAGCCACTTGTGTACCTGCTGAGTTGTATAGATATAAATCATAATCTTTAGGAAGATTTGTTAAGTTAACAGTAATAGTTCCACCTGCTGCAGCATTAAAATAATAGTAATCAACATCTGATGCTGAGTAGATGTATGAGCTATAAGCTGTTCCGCTTGTTAATGGACCATATGCTGTTGCAAGGGTATTATTTGATTCATAAGTATCTTGTGATGGTGTTGATGAACCTATACCAACTTGTGTAAATGCATCACTAATTTTTTGTGCAATTGTTGTTCCAGGATATAAATCATTAGCAGCTTGTACCAATGCAGTTTTAGCATCAGCAAATTGTGCATATTGAGTTAAATAAGTAGTTAGCGCTCTATAGTAAACTTGTTCTAGCTTAGTATTGTCGTTTATTGATGTAGCTGCAAGATAGAAGGCTTTGTTTGGAATACCACTGTTTGTGTGAACTCCACCCCAGTCTCCGGATTCTGTATTTGGTAGATTCTTGTAATCAGCCATAGTTGCTGGTTGATTATATAAAGTTGGATCTTGTAAGCTTCTTAGAGCATCACCTGGTGTACTTGGAGTCCAAACATCTTCTCCCATTAACCAGTCAGTTGGTTGTCCTTCAATAAAATATCCAAATACGTCTGACATTGATTCATTTAAAGCACCTGATTGATTTTCATATGCTAAATTAGCAGTTCTTTCTGTAATTGCATGTGTAAATTCATGTCCTACTACATCAAGAGCTGAACCAATGTGTTTAAAGTAAGTTCCACTTCCGTCCCCATATACCATTTGACTTCCATTCCAGAATGCATTGTCATAAGGATCGTTAGGATATTGTGGATCTCTATATAGAACTGTTGATTTTAATGTAGTACCGTTGTTATCGTAGCTATTTCTGTTGAAATTATCCTTATAGAAGTTGTAAACTACAGCAGTATTATAGTGAACGTCAACTGCATCAAATTGAGCTGTTGAATTAAAGTTATTATCTGTATCACTTACCATAGTTCCAGGTAAAGTTGAACCATAGTTTGCAGTGTAGGTTTCTACTGTTGCCGGATGAGTTAAATCTCTCATGTAGTACTTACCGCTTACTAAGTCAAGATTAAGATTTCTTGTTCCGTATAATCCAACTCCAGTTCCAGTAGTTGATGATTTTTTAAGTTCATTTCTTGATTCTACTATGTTTCCATTTGATGCGTTAACAAATACCTTCATATTAGCTGGGAATGGGCTTAAAAATTGCATTGTAACATAGTATACAGGAAGCCATTTTCCATCCTTATTGTATAAATAAGCTTCTGCTGTTGGAGCTGCTGTATATTCAATATTCTTACCCTTAAGGTCTAATGAACCTTCAGCAGTTTTAATAGCCTTATCAGCAGCTAGCTTAAATTCTTTACTCCAGCTTCCTGCAGGAGCCTGACTATTTACATTACCATTTACTGCATATACATTTCCATTTGCATCAGTGTGTATTATCACTTCTGATCCATATACAGGAATTCCATCTATAACTAATCTTGTTTTATAGTGTTTCATGCCAAGCTTATCAGTTTCTGCGCTCTTATTTACAAAGCTGCCAGCATCTAATTTAAATACATCTTTATTCTGAGTCATAAAGTTTTCTGCATCCTTAGCTGTCTTTACTGAACTTTCTGCAAGATTTCCAGTAATAAAGCTAGGATTTCCATTAGCCCCATTTGTATAAACCTTAAGTTCTTTTCCTGAGCTTTGAGATTTTTCACTAAACTTCTCAAGGACCTTCATTTTCTTCGCTTCTTTGTCAATTGCTTTCATTGAAGCATTGTCATTTGGTGCAGCCCCTACCATTGCTGTGTTAAGCATAAGCAATGCTGCCACTGAAATACCTAATACTTTTTTCATTAAAAAAAGCCCCCTTAATAAAATTATTTGGTTTTGAATAGATAAACTGCTGCCCTCCTTTCTATAAAATAGATAGATTTATTTATGTAAAATTGTAAAGTACTAAAGTGAATTTCCATGCAGAATTACTTTAGTTGCTATTTAGTACATACTTCAAGACTCATTTTATTTTTTATACCATTTAACTCTCTGTCCAATAACATAATAAGATTATGAAAATACTTCTAGAAGAAAATATAAGATTAGTTATTTTTGATTTGCATACCCTATAAAAGCATTTATGTATTTATCTGTGATTTGTATAAAGTAATTTCTTTTATTTACTATTATTCTCCGTCCGTTAAGAAATTCCTTCTTTTAAAAATAAAAAAATTTAAAAACTTTTTAAATATCTTTATAAATCCTTTTTAAAAGCTGCCCATAACCTACAAGAATCGAGGTATTATGTAAATTTAAATTACGCTGTTTTTGTTACAATTTGTATGACGGCTAAATCAGTCATTAATTTATACTGTAAAGTACATATTCATGTAACCATTTTTATTTACTTTGCGGTTTTACAAAGTTAATTTTACTTCGCAAAAAGAATGATGATTTTGTTCTTCTATATAGCATTTGAAGAGGTGCTGACTTGAACATTTGAAAAATATTAAGTTCTCTCTAGGCTTTGGTCTCAACAAGCATGCTGGGCGCACAAAAAAATATACATTTGTGAAACATCCAAATGTATATTAATAGCCTTTATTAACTTTTATCAACTCTCACCTACCGACATTTTTGCCAGTGTACAATTAAGTTGGTAAGTTTGAAAAAATATAGTGTTTATTATTCTACTACTGGAACTAAAAAAGAAGGTACATAGAGTTACTGTGTGATTTTAACATAATTATATCAAAAGTTTTTTATATGTACATCAATGCAAGCAGATAAATAATGAACATAAAAAAACACCTATCATATTATGTAATTGAAAGAAATATTTTAGGAGATTTATAATGTATCACACACATAACTATTCTGGCACAACCTCATTTAACGATGGTCACAGTCATGATTATGAAGGAGTAACTTCTCCAGCTCCAACTGGAGTACCTCATATTCATAATATAGTCGGATATACTGATTATGCGGATGGGCACAGACACTACTATGCATTACAAACAAGCCCTGACTATCATGTACCCGGCGGCCACATTCACTATATCTCAGGTATGACCTATATAACTGAAACTCATTATCATTTTATAAAAGATAGGACTAGTGTAGATTAGCTTGCTTACCTTCCTCATAATCCAAAAGTGCTCAAGGCCACTTTCTTTTAAGAGGCTTCACTATTCAAAATATGTACAAAAACTCGGTATACCTATTTCTTAGTATACCGAGTTCTATTTTAAACTTATAATATAACCAATTTCCTATTCAACTGTAACTGATTTTGCTAAGTTTCTTGGCTTGTCTACGTCACAGCCTTTTTGTACTGCTACATAATAAGCAAATAACTGAAGTGGTATTACTGAAAGTACTGGTGCCAAAAGTGGATTTATATTTGGAAGATAAAAGGTTTTGTCTACAGTGCCTTCTATTTTTTTGTCACCTTCCAGTGCGAATGCAAGTACATTTGCACCTCTTGTCTTAACTTCCTTTATATTGCTTAGCATTTTATCAAACAAGTTGTTCTGAGTTGCAAGAGCTATAACTACGGTGCCCTTTTCTATAAGTGCTATAGTTCCATGCTTTAATTCACCTGCTGCATATGCTTCAGAATGAATATAGGATATCTCCTTAAGCTTTAGTGAACCTTCAAGTGCTACTGCATAGTCAAGTCCTCTTCCTAAGAAGAATATATCCTTATGCATATAAGTTCTTGATGCATACTTTTGGATTTCTTCCTTGTCTTTTATAACAGCCTCTGTCTTATCTGGAAGTTCCAGCATATCCTTCTTTATGTTCTCTATTTCTTCTTTGCTTAAGGTTCCTTTTTTCTCTGCAAGGAACAGAGCTATTGTATACATTGCAATAAGCATTGTAATATACGCCTTTGTTGATGCTACAGCAATTTCAGGACCTGCCCAGGTGTAGAAAACATCATCAGCTTCTCTTGCAACCGAGCTTCCTACTACATTTGTAACAGCAATAACTCTCGCATTTTGTGATTTTGCAAGTCTTAGTGCTGCCATTGTATCTGCAGTTTCACCAGACTGGCTTACAACTATCATAAGAGTATTTTCATTTATCAATGGTTCTCTATATCTAAATTCTGATGCAATATCAAGCTCAACTGATACCTTTGCAAGCTTTTCAATCACATATTTGCCTACAACACCTGAATGATATGCAGTACCGCAAGCTACAATATATATCTTATCTATCTTTTCTATCTGCTCTTTTGTCAATGTAATCTTATCAAGAGTGATTTCCTTACCAAGAGCTATTCTTGAAGTCATTGTATCTCTTATTGCCTTTGGCTGCTCATGAATTTCCTTGAGCATAAAATCCTCATAACCACCCTTTTCTGCTGCATCAGCATTCCAGGTTACATGGGACAATTCCTTTTCTATCTTTTCATTTTCTTCATTTAATATGGTAACTCCATCATGTTTCAAAACAACAAATTCATTGTCGTTTAAGTAGTAAACGTCTCTTGTATGATTTAAAACTGCTGGTACGTCAGAAGCTATGAAATATTCTCCATCTCCAACTCCAACTATTAGCGGGCTGTCTTTTCTCACTGCAATAAGTTTATCGGGCTCTTTAGCACTTATAACTCCTATTGCATAGCTTCCTTCCATCCTGGACACTGCCTTTATTACCGCTTCTACAAGATCACCTTTAAAATAATAATCGATAAGGTGTGGTATAACTTCTGTATCAGTTTCTGAACAGAACTTGTATCCTTTTGAAATAAGCTTTTCCCTAAGCTGAATATAGTTCTCGATGATTCCATTATGAACAACGCTTATTGTTCCTACCTCATTAGTATGAGGATGAGAATTTATATCTGATGGCTCTCCATGAGTAGCCCATCTTGTATGTCCAATTCCTATATTACCTTTTACAGGTTCTTCCTTCAATTTATTTTCAAGATTTGCAAGTCTTCCCTTACACTTAGCCACACTGATATTTCCATTATCCATTGTTGCTATACCAGCTGAGTCATAGCCTCTGTATTCTAGCTTTGACAAGCCCTCTATAAGTATTGGTGAAGCCTCTTTCTTTCCGATAAATCCTACTATTCCGCACATATTCTATTCTTCCTTTCATTTTTGAGCAATACTAATTTAAGGGTATAAAAATCATTAAATTTACCCTTTTGCTCAATATTAGGTTTTAACACCTGGTTGATATTGTACCTCAAATCACTTCAAGGTTTTGTCAACCTTTAACGGTAGTGCGTTTATACCGTGGGGCACCCGCCGAAGAATCGATACTCCCCATCCTCGTCAACTCTAGTGATACTAGAGTTCTGGCGCTTTTAAGACTTTTTTAATACAGCTTTTACTTTATCATATAACACCTCCTATTTAATTCTTACTACATTATAATATATAACATGAAATCTATCAACTTGTCCGCAATTGTATTTTTTACCTTAATAGTACGACCTGGCTAATAGTCACTCTAAAATAGAAAACTCCATACAGAGTAAAAATGTTAAGGGTGCTGCCCTGCAGCACCCTATTAGGCTAAACTACTTGCTTTTTGCATTTAAAAGATACTTTTCAGCTTCTGCACACCATAAGCCATTATTTCTTTTAACTATTTCATCAAGTTCAGCAAATAACGGATCAGTCTTTCCTTTTTCCTCAAACTCGTCAATAGCTGTAAGTTCCATATCTATATTAGTATATATAAGCTTCTTTCCTCCAGGCAGCTTTGGAAGGTTTAGAGTAGCTTCAGCAGCACTGTCCAGCCCACCTATATGTGTTACCATAACTGCAGGATTTATAAGCCCTGCTTCTGTCATCTTCAGGCATTCTTTAAGATCATCAGTGTTTCCACCAGTTGTTCCTATTACATGTGTTGATGCATAATGAACATTATAATAATTGAGTTCACCCGAAAATTTAGTATCTGTAGGACCTGCAAAGAAGTTTAAGCAGCCATCTCTTCCAAGTATCTTATCAGCTTGTTCAACAACAGATCTTACTGGGGCATAGGCGTAAACATCATCAAAACCAGTACCCCCTGACAATCTCATCAAATATTCAGGAACATCTTCTATGTCTTTCGTGTTTACAAAAATCAGCTCTACGCCTCTTTCTGCAGCTTTTTCCTTAGAGAATATAGCCTTTGCTTTTGCAATTCTTTTTTCATCTATATCAGTTACTACTAGTAAGGAAGGTCTTCTGTCACAGTTAATGATATATTCAATTGCTCCAAGTCCCATTGGACCTGTAGCTGCTAGTAACGCCATCTTTCCGCCTTCTACTATTCCCATATGATGTACATATGAACCCATTTTAGTATGAAAATTTGCATGGAATGCTCCAATAATACATGACATAGGTTCTGCTAGAGATGCCTCATAATAAGCTTCCCCTTTATAGTTTAAAAGACAGCCCAGCTCCATAACCTCCTGAGGAATTATCATGTATGTTGCATCTCCTCCAAAATACTTATAGCTGTATCCTGGTGATGCCATGCTGCCCTTGTAATTAAGGGCTGGTTGCTGTGCAAATTTGGTCCCTTCTTTAAATTGATCCTTCCACTTAGTTCCAACCTTTACTATATTACCTGCAAATTCATGTCCTATGATTATAGGGTTCTTGTCTATATCCTTTGGCACTCTCTTGTGATCAGGTCCTTGGATTGCTGCCTTATAACTGGACATGCATATGCTGTCTGATACTACTTGTACCAATATTTCATCATCTTTTATTTCAGGAAGTTCAAATTCCTCTAATCTTAAATCATTTTTGCCATAAAGTCTTACTGCTCTTGTCTTCATAATATTTCACCCTCTCTTCCTTAATAATTTAGATGTTCAAGTTGAACCATCTTCTCAAATTTCATCACAGTATCTATATCAGCAGCTTGAGTGCCTGCTGTAGTTACACTTGCTGTACCACAAGCCACTGCAAGCTTAATTGAACGTTCAAAATCATAGTTATTATCAAGTGCTACAGCTAATGCAGCAACCATGGAGTCTCCAGCCCCAACCGTACTGCTCACATCAACCTTTATTCCATGTGCATATATAACATCTTTTTCATTAATGAAAAGTGCTCCATCTCCTCCCAGGGAAATTACAACTACTTTAATGCCATATTCAAGAAGCTTTCTTGAAAGTTCAACCACTTCTTTTATGCCCTCTATCTTTTTACCAAAAAATCCTTCCAGTTCATGAATATTAGGCTTTATTAAATATGGTGCTGCCTCAATTCCTTGTTTTAGCAGCTCTCCATCAGCATCCAAAAGGGTTTTAGCTCCCATTGCTTTAGCTTTTTCTATCCATAGCTTGTATATATTTTTATTCACATTTCTAGGTATGCTGCCTGAAAACACAACGACAGATTTTTCATCAAGCTGCTTTAAAAATTTACTAGCAACTTCCTTTAGGTCATTTTCTGAAACTTCCGTTCCAAATTCATTTAAATCTGTATTAGTATGATTTACTTTATCCACTAGCTTTAAATTTGTTCTCGTTTCTCCTGCAGTAAAAGTAAAATCATTTTCTATAGCTTCTGTGTCTAGGTACTCTTTTATGAACCTTCCGCTGTTTCCGGATAGTATTCCTAAGGCTTTGCTTGAGCCACCAAGGCTTTTAATTACCTTTGAAACATTTATTCCTTTCCCGCCTGCATCAACTCGAGTTTTGCTTATTCTATTAACTTCACCAACTGTGAAGCTATCAATTTCTATAGTTTTATCCACTGCAGGATTCAAGGTAACAGTTATTATCATATTTTCACTCCTTACTCTTCTAGTATCAGTTTGATTATTTCGTCTTTACTCTTTGATTCAACCAGTTTCTTCACACTTTCTTCATACTGGCATGTGATAGCTATTTTAGATAATAAGGACATATGATCATCATTTTTACCTGCGATTCCAATGACTAGATAAGCAATATTACCCTCTCCAAAGTCCACTCCTTCTGGATATTGAATTATAACAATCCCAGATTCTTTTATATATTTTACATATTGGTTCATACCATGAGGAATGGCAATACCATTACCAATATAAGTTGTTATTTCCTTCTCCCTGTTTATCATTCCTTCAATGTAGCCTTCCTCAACATACCCATTTTGTACAAGGAGTCTTCCTGCTCTCTTTATTGCCTCAAACTTTTCTTCTCTTTTTACATTCAATACTATATTTTGTTCACAAAGAACTTCCAGTTTCATTTAATTGTCCCTCCCATTGAGTATTCTAATCATTGAACTTCTTAAATCTTTAATGCCACCCAGTCTTATAGTTTCTGTAAATTTCTTATCCTCAATCAATGAAATGCTTATCTTGCCCATCTGCTCAAGTATATATTTGTGTTCATCCTTTCTAGCTAGCATCAATATAAATGTATCAACATTTTCATCAGCAAACCCCACACTCTTTAGCGTCATTTTTTTCTTTAATCTGCATACACCTACAAAGGGGCCTGTAACAGAATTACTTCTAGTATGGATAAGTGCAAGATGAGAATTAGGTATAACTACACTTCCGATTTTTTCTCGGTTTATTATAAGGCTCTCAACTTCTTTTCTATCATTTATTATCCCTTGCTTATAAATATTTTCAGTAATTACTCCGATCATTTCATTGAAGGAATTAGTTTCTATGGTAACTATCTTTAAGTTTTTCAGTATATTGTTCACCATTTCATACTTATCTTTCTCTGAATCTTCATTGGCCTCAAATTTTGATAAGGAAGGCAGGTTATTTAAAGTATGATTATCCTCAAGGTATTTTTTGATATAATTATTTATCTTGCTAACATCTTTTTTCATTAAGAAAGGAGATACAGTTATTATTTTGTCTGACTTGAATCTTTCTTCTGCACCAATATTAACAGTAGAAAGAATTAAATCATATTCATCAAGTCTCTCATCCCAGTCCTTAAATGACTGGATGGCTATTTTATCAATATTAGGTATTGAAGCTTTTACTTTGCTTGAAAGTATTTTTGCAGCAACCATCCCATTGGGACATATAATTAAAGCTGAGAGTTTGTTACTGCTGCTTCCTGTTCTCTCTAAAGCCGAACCTATATGCATGGTGATGAATCCAATTTCATCCTGAGATAACGTAATATTGTATTTGGAAAAAATAATTCTACATGCATAATTCACTGCATCAAATAAGTTACCGTAATACTCCTTTATTTCGTCAACAAAAAGATTTTTTACTTGAATACCCATGTTTATCCTGAATAATGCCGGATTGAAATGCTGTGATAAGCCTACAATCAGCTGTTCATCGCAGTTGATCTTAAGGTTAAGCTTCTTTTCAACTTCATACACTACTTCATAGGACAATTCTTCAAGAGAAACACCAAGCTCCTTAAAAGATCTGTCAGGACTATAAATATATTTATTGCCCATTAGCTGCACTGCTAGATAAACCAACTCGCTGTCAAAAACAGGTATATTTAACGATATAAAATATTCTTTCATTTTATGAATAAATGAAAACTCGTTTGATGACATAACATCTTGTATGAGATATTGAGGTAAATTTATTGGTAAATCCATCTTTATCTTCTTCAGTGATAGTAACACATGAATCAAAGAACTAAAGTAGGATATATCATCCATCTTTATTAATTCACCGCAAATATGCTCCATAAGCTTCTTTGAGGTATCTATAAGTTTTCTTCCGAAAAGCATTTTAAAGAACACATCTACAGCAGAATCTTTTTTGTTTTCATAAATATATGCCAGCAGCTCATCTATGGATTTATACTCATAAATTAGCTCAACGAATACGTTTCTTTTTACCCATTCTGAACCGCTAACCATTATCCCATATCCTCTTTTTCTGCATAAAGTAAGATTCCTTATACTCATCCACTTCTCAATTTTATCCATATAGAGGCTTATGGTTCCTTCAACTACATTCAACTGATAGCTGAAAAAAGCAGATTTTATAGGCTCATCCGATAACAGCAATTGTGCTGTTATTAATATAAGTCTTTGCTCCTGAGGGAGCAGCCACTGCATTGGTATATCTCTTAATAACTGTTTTAAAGCTTTTAGGTTTTCTTCCTTACCCTGAAGGCTTAAAACAGAACTCGTTTCTTTTATAGAAATGCTTTCTAATTTTAATGCTGTGTTAATAGCATCAATTTCTCGTGATATAGTTCTGTTGCTTACATCAATTTGTTGAGAAAGGTCCTTAATATTTAAAGGACCCTTCTCAAATATTATATTTATAATGAACTTTTGCCTGGCAGTTAATTCATTCATGGTGTACCCCGCCATTCATAATATTATTTTATTAATGTTTGGATATATTCGTCATAAACCTTATTGTCTAAAAAGTTCTTTATTATTACTATTTCAGCATCAGGTGCACCCTGTCTAGCTCTTTCAACTAGGCTTTCCTGTGTGAAAACTACTTCCGCATTTTTAGGTATCTCACTTACTGCTGAGTGCTTTACAACAATATTTAGTCCAGCATCCTTAATTTTCTTTTTAAGTATAGATTCTCCCATTGCAGAAGATCCCATACCAGCATCACAGGCAAATACTATAAGGTTTGGAGCATTTGAAGCTAGTTCAACCTTCTTGCCTTTACTCTCAGCTTTCATTTCTGTAACTTTTGTCTTTGCAACTTCAAATGTATCTTCTTCTATATTTGAACTATTTCGTTTTACTAATACTGAAGCTATTAGGAAAGATACTATAGTACCTACTAATATACCTGCTAGAACTGGTAATAATCCCCCCTTAGGGCTCATAGCTATTTCTGCAAATATACTTCCTGGTGAAGGTGAAGCAACAAGACCAGCTCCTGTAATAACAAAGGTCAAATCTGCTGCAGCTCCGCCGCCTATTACAGCAAGTAATAATGCTGGGTTCATCAGTACATATGGGAAGTAAATTTCATGAATACCACCTAAAAAGTGAATAATTATAGCTCCTGGGGCAGATTCTTTTGCGTTTCCCTTACCATATAACCAATAAGCTAAAAGAATTCCAAGTCCTGGACCTGGATTTGATTCAAGTAGGAAGAATATTGATTTCCCAACTTCTTTTACTTGAGCTATTCCCAGTGGGTCAAAGATACCATGGTTGATTGCATTATTTAAGAATAATATCTTTCCAGGTTCAACAAATATAGCTATAAGTGGAAGAAGCTTTGCTTGTGTTACCCATTGAGCTCCACTGCCTAAAGCATTTGAAAATGCTGTTACTACTGGTCCAACTCCGCTATAAGCAATTAATGAAAGTGCACCCCCTAATATTCCGGCTGAAAAGTTATTTACAAGCATCTCAAATCCAGTAGGTATGTGACCTTCAACTAGTCCATCAAACTTTTTGATGACCCATCCACCAAAAGGTCCCATTATCATTGCTCCTAAGAACATTGGGATAGAAGATCCAATAATTACTCCCATAGTAGCTATTGCACCGACAACTCCACCTCTGGTTCCATATACGAGTTTACCACCTGTATAGCCAATAAGAACTGGAAGCAAATAAGTAATCATTGGCCCAACCAATTTTCCAAAATAAGCATCTGGTATCCAACCAGTAGGAATAAATAATGCCGTTATAAGTCCCCAAGCTATAAATGCTCCAATGTTTGGCATAACCATTCCTGAAAGAAAGGAACCAAACTTTTGAATCTTGGCTTTACTGCTTCCGACGTTTGTCTTGGAATTTTTCTTTGTAGAGATTTCCATCAATCATTACCCCCTTGATATATTATAATTATACTATATGTTGCTGAAAACGTTTCTACAAGCATCAGTACTTCAATGTTGACAGCCCCTTTCCCTGTCAATTTTGAAATACACCTCTCTACTTGGCATAAACTCTAAAAAATCATGGGGTTTTATTGCTGAAAAATTTTGAAAATTTAAAATACCCTCCATGCATATGCATAGAGGGTATCTAACGCTTTATATTATACTAATTTTCTTTCCACTAATTCAGTTACTGCAAAGGTTGCAACGTCATCAGCATATTTTGCTGGTCCAAAACCTGCATCATAGCCTAGTTCCTTAGCTAGTTCATGAGATATTCTTGGTCCTCCGCAGATTAATACCACTTTGTCTCTTAGGCCTTCGGCTTCCAATAACTCAACGAGCTCAGTTAGATTTTGTATATGAATGTTCTTTTGTGTTACTGTTTGAGATACTAAAAGTACATCTGCCTTAAGCTCTATAGCCTTCTTTATAAACTCTTCATTTGTCACTTGACTGCCAAGATTATATGCTTCTATCATTTCGTATCTTTCAAGTCCATAGTGACCAGCAAAGCCTTTCATATTCATAATAGCATCTATACCAACAGTATGGGCATCAGTTCCTGTGCTAGCCCCTATAACTACTACTTTACGCTTAATATTTTCTTTTATATAATCATTTACTTCTTCCATACTCATGGTGTTTACCTCAACACTTTGAACATGAATTGAAGTGTAATCTATTGAATGCGCCACTCCTCCGTAGACAACGAAAAAGGTAAATTCCTTATCAAGTGCATGGTGGTGTGCTACTGATGGGTCTTCAAGTCCCATTTTCTTTGCAAGCTGCTTAGCTGCTTCTACTGCTCTATCTCCATCTGGTACGGGAAGTGTAAAGCTTAGCTGAACCTTTCCGTCATTCATTGTATCTCCGTATGGCTTAACCTTTGTTAGGTCTAAGCTCTTATCATAATCCTTCTTATCAGTTGAAT
Organism: Clostridium omnivorum; assembly: GCF_026012015.1. Classification (NCBI taxonomy): domain Bacteria; kingdom Bacillati; phylum Bacillota; class Clostridia; order Eubacteriales; family Clostridiaceae; genus Clostridium; species Clostridium omnivorum. The sequence goes on from NZ_BRXR01000001.1 coordinate 1,974,434, forward strand.
ATAATCCTCCGCTCATTGTAACTCCTCCTTTACCCCTTACGCTCTATTCAGCATAAGCTCTATGAATGGATTTAAGTAATTACTGTCCTTCTCTACAACACCATCAAGGCCTTTGCCGCCATCAATTGGTCTCTTAACTCCTCCAAATACTCCTTTTTCAAGAGTTTTGAAAAGTCCCATACCTTCTATTTCACTTAGTAGATCGCAGGCCTTATTTAAAACTTCGTCTACTCTATTTTCCATTATTCCGCCTTTTTTATAGGTTATTTCATCTCCTAGATCAGCCATAGTATTAAAGATATACTGAGCATTCTCTATTGACAGCGCTCTGTCTGACATAAATGGAGTATGAATTGCTTCTGTTAGCATTCCTAAAAGATGCAGCTTTTGTGATGTCATAATAGTTACCATGTTGAATAGTGCATCCTGAACATGTCCCCTGAATATATTTCCAGTCATAAACTTTGTAGGAGGCATATACTTTAATGGTGCCTTAGGAAAGATTTCCCTTGCCATCTGAGCTTGTGCTAATTCATATAAGAAGCCATTTTTTAAACTTGGGTCTATTTCAAACGCATGGCCTAGCCCCATTTGCTCCTCTGGAAGACCAGCTAAAAGTGCAAATTGCTCATTTATAAATTGAGAAGCCAGTACTGTATGTGCTTCTTCTACTGCATCAGCAGTGGTTAAATAGTTGTCCTCTCCAGTGTTTATAATAACTCCTGCGAAGCCATTAATTATTCTTGAAAAGTATTGGTCTACAATGGTTCTTTGCATATTAATATCTCTAAATAATATTCCATAAAGAGCATCATTAAGCATAACATCAAGTCTTTCAAGTGCTCCCATAGCAGCTATTTCAGGCATGCACAGTCCTGAGCAGTAGTTGCATAATCTTATATATCTTCCAAGCTCTTCGCCTACTTCATCAAGAGCATTTCTCATAAGTCTAAAGTTTTCTTGAGTTGCAAAAGTTCCACCAAAGCCTTCAGTAGTAGCGCCATAAGGTACATAATCAAGTAAGCTTTGTCCTGTAGTTCTTATAACAGCAATTACATCTGCTCCCTGCTTTGCTGCTGCAACAGCCTGAGTTATATCTTCATATATGTTTCCTGTTGCAACTATTACATATAAATAAGGTCCTTGTTTGTCTCCAAACTTGCCTAGGTATTCATCCCTCTTTGCTCTATTGGACTTTATTCTTTCAACTGTTTCCTTTGCTATATTATTTATAGCTAGCTTTATTTCAAAGGCATCTGCCATTGGAAGTTTTGTTAAATCAAGCTCTCCCTTTGCTACCTTTTCAGCTATCTCCTGTGGTGAAAGTTTTGTATTCACCATAGCATTTCCTATATAAGCCGCAGCCCCAAGTGAAAGTCCATTTCCGTTTTTGATGTTATCTACCACCACATTAGGAAGAGGAACTCCAAACTCATTTACCCCATCAATACCTAAAAGTCTGCATATTGTTCTTTCTACCGTTACAGTAGTGTGTCTGTCAATAAATTCTTGAGTGTCAAGAGCAATACTTTTAGCAGCCTGTCTGCTTTTGTCTACTAAGTCCCAATTCAAGTTTAACTTGCTTTCCATAACTAATCCCCCTACCTATATTAATAAATTTTAAAAAATCAATTATTATTAATAGCCTCAGCTATTTATTAGCTTTTATCTTCTTTATAGTAACTTTTTGCAAGCTCTACTAGTTCCTCTTCAAGTCCTAATAGCATGCATATATTTAATGCATCCTTTGGTACCTTATTCTCCTTAGAAACTCTCTCAAGCTTATAATCCATATGTTCTTGTATTATTTCTACAGAGAATTTTCTATTTAAATCTATCTTATATTTTAATGAGTTAAAATCTACATTCTTAAGTCCAGCCACTTGATAATGCACCATTTCACCCTCTACTACTCCATCATAATGTGTAGATATAAGGCTTATGGAATCAAAATCTGAGAGATACTTTGCTAGAGATTTTACTAAATAGTAGCCTTCCTTTGGATTTGTACCCCTGGCAAATTCGTCCAAGGCAATGAAGCCCTTTTGTGCTTTTGCACTAAGTATAACTTCCTTAAGCTTTATAATTTCAGCGCCAAAGGTGCTTAGTCCTTTAGAAATAGACTGCATATCATCTGAAATAAAGTATATAAAGTCAACCACAGGAACCACAGCTTCTTCTGAAAAAATATAAAAGCCGCACTGCGCCAGCATTACATTCAACACAATGCTTTTTAGTGCTACGCTTTTTCCTCCCATATTTGCCCCAGTGATTATGGTGGTACCATCCTTTAAGTCTATACTTATAGGAGTAAATTCTTTTCCTCTCTGACCAAGTATCTCCTTAATTTCCGGGTTAAATAAGCCTCTAAAATGCAGCTCCATTTTTTCTGAAATTACAGGTTTAATACCGCCATATGTCTTAGCAAGCTTTGCCTTTGCTAACAATAAATCAAGCTTTGCAATAGCTTTTATATTTTCATCTATTTCTAAAACATACTTGTTTATTTCCTCAGTCAAATGTTTTCTAATACTGAGTTCTTCCTCTTCCTCTGCAATTACCTTCTTAAGCCTTAAGCTCTTAAGTTCTTTGACCTTTTCCTCATCATTTTCTACCATTATCTTTTCCTCAAGGCTTCTCTTTTCAATCCTTATATCTTTCAGCCTTTTAGAATAATTATCGTATATGTAAAATGTAGGAATTCTTTTCTCTTCAGGGTCTAATAGACTGACTAGACCCTCAAGAGAATGGAATTTTAAACAATCAATCTTTAAATCCAACTTTTTAAAGCTCTCTAAAAAATCTCCAATTAGAATACCAAAACTCTTTATTTCAAAAAGCTCTACATCATCTAAAGTTATTAAATTATCACACCTTTTAATGGAAGCTCTTATGTCCTTTAGTTTATAAAAACATCTTTCTATTTCCCTAAAAACAGTTTTATTTTCACTAAAACTGGATAACACCATATCTATATTTTCAAACTCAGCAATGAGTTCACTTTTTTTTGTTCTTCCAAAAGGTTTTATGTGCTTCTTTTCTTCCATTCCATAAGGGGTTAATAAGTCTAGCTTTTCCAATATAAAAGAAAAGCCTACCTGCTCTCTTTGTTCACTATCTAAAAACTTAATAGCCTTCACCCCCTACAACATCATATACTGGCAATGAAATATTCTTTTTAAGCTCTTCAAGAAATTTGTACCTGTCAAATTCATATCCATAAGGAGCTTTAGGATTACAAGTAACACACTTCAAATTTATCCCGTCAAAAGCCTTGATAATAGCTCCTTGACCTTGAAATTTATATAGTGTTTCTTGCTTTATAAATAGTTTTGTGCCATCCTCTACTAGAAAGGTCACTCCTTTATATCTATCTGTTGAATTCATTATGTCCTCTAAGATGCTATCAGTAACTATCCCCCTGATAACTACGTGGCTAACATTCCCATTAAGCTTTTGAACAATTTCCTTGGAAGCCTCTAAGGAAGTCATTACATCTAGACTTTCTATGTCTCCACCTCTATAAATAATCCCTACTCTTGCATTTCTTAAACTATTCTCATATAAACTTAGAACATCCTTGTTCAATTCCTGTTCAATCGACAGCAATTTTACTGTATAGCTCGTCATCTCTACTACTTTATTTATATCTCTGCCTAAGGAAGCTCCTGTAGAAAGAATTGCCGCTTCCGTAATAGCTGGTGATGCAGAGGTCTTTCTGCTTAATGCTCCATCAACCAGTACTAAGTCTACTCTATAATCTAGAAGCTCAGCACATATAGACTGCATATAAGCATTTATAGAAGGCCCTCCCAGTTCTACGTAGCCATCACTAAGTGCTTTTGCAATAATTACTTCTCCCATAGGAGTGTGTATCCCAGTGCTATTTATTATCTCTTTTGTAATATCACTGCTAAAAAGGCATTGTTTTGCCGTGGCAATTAATGTACCTCTTTCCACATAAATCTTAGGCTTTTTTGTTAAGGTAACTCTGTCCTTATCCTCACCATCTCTACCAATGGAGGTGAGACCAAGAGAAAGCTTTCCCCTGGCCTCTTTTAAAATATAATTAAGAACAGTAGTCTTACCTACATTTTTATCCATTCCAATTATGGATACTGTTTTATATGGCCTTATTTTATCTAATATATCTATCTTTGCCATATGTTTTACCTCTTTATATATATTAACTGAACCCACCAATCAAAATAAAATATCCCCTAATAAATGCTTACACCGAAGCAACTTGGTGTTTGGACTTTTCTCTTTGTTTTCTCTCTAGTCCTTCTGGTTCCAGTGACAATTGTTGACCATTTAAAAGTCCTGAAACTCCTACTTTTTTAACACTTACTTCCCCTCTGCAAACCTCACAGTTACATCCAGGAGTATAGTTTTCTGGCTCTGAATAAGTCGTTATTACTCCTTCAAAGTTTCTTAATATTATTTTGTTTGCTCCTTGTGATATAACATAGTTCGGCATAACTGGAGTTTTACCGCCACCTCCAGGTGCATCAACTACAAAGGTTGGTACGCAGAAGCCTGAAGTATGTCCTCTTAGACCTTCTATTATTTCAATTCCCTTTGCTACAGGTGTTCTAAAGTGGCTTAGTCCCATAGAAAGGTCACATTGATAAATGTAATAAGGTCTTACTCTTATTTTTACTAGTTCATTTACTAGCTTTTTCATTACATGCACACAGTCGTTTACTCCCCTTAGTAAAACTGACTGGTTTCCAAGAGGTATTCCAGCATTAGCTAACAACTCACAAGCTCTTTTCGAGTCCTCTGTTATTTCGTTTGTATGGTTGAAGTGAGTATTAAGCCAAATTGGATGATACTTCTTAAGCATGTTAACTAAGTCCTCAGTTATTCTTTGAGGCATAACTACAGGAGTTCTTGAACCTATTCTTACTATTTCCACGTGTGGAATTTCTCTAAGTCTTTTAATTATATACTCTAGCTTATCATCTGATAAAAGAAGTGGATCTCCTCCGGAAATCAAAACATCTCTTATAACTGGAGTCTTAGCTATATAATCTATAGCATTATCTATTTGTTTCATTGGAAGTGATGAATCATGCTGTCCTGCAAATCTTCTTCTTGTGCAATGTCTGCAATACATAGAACATTGATCAGTAACAAGAAGTAATGCCCTATCAGGATATCTGTGAGTTAACCCAGGTACAGGAGAATCCCCATCCTCATGTAGTGGGTCAGCTGCCTCACAGCTAGACTTGTGCAGCTCTAGCGCCGTTGGTATTGCTTGTTTTCTCACTGGATCATGAGGATCGTTAATATCTATAAGTGATAGATAATATGGAGTTATAGCCATTCTTAAGCTTTGAAGGCACTTAACTACACCCTCCTCTTCCTCCTTGGTAAGTGGAATATACTTTTTCAAATCTTCAACTGTCTCTATTCTATTCCTTACTTGCCACTTCCAGTCATTCCACTGCTCATCAGGCACATCCTTGAACAGCTCGAATCTTCTATTAACTTTCATTTTTGAACCCCCTGTATTCCACTTTGCACAGAAGGATTATACTTCCTTCTGCCTCCATGGATAAACATTAATTAAATCCCATTTCTCAAATCAATTAAACATATAATTATTAAACATATAATTCTTCAAAAACTTTTCTAAGCTTTTCATTTTCTCTTAATTCTGAAAGAGTAATTTCAGCATGATCTTTTGTATAACCATTACCTATTATCATATTTACATCCTTACCAACACCTTCTGCTCCAAGGGCTGCCTTTGTGAAGCTAGTAGCCATTGAGAAGAAGTAAACTGTACCATCATCCTTAACTGGAAGTATGCAAGCCATTTCTGTATTTTGGATGTTAACGCAGCTAATAGAGATATCAACTTCTTTTCCATTATTAGCTTCTAGTGTCTTATTTAAAACCTCAACTGGTCTTTGAGCATCTGCTAGAATAACTTCATGACATAGTCCAAGTTCTTTAAGCTTAGCTGCTTGTTCTTGTTTTCTTACTAGTCCTATAACTTTTCCAGTTGGTCCTACTCTCTTCATTGCTTCGTAGCAGCATAACATACCTGATTTTCCTGCTGCACCAAGAATTAATACGCTTTGTCCTGGCTTAACAAGCTTAGCTGTTTGAGCTGGTGCTCCTGCTACATCTAGAGCTGCTAATGCTAGGTTTTCAGTCATATCACTTGGAAGCTTAGCATATATTCCACTTTCAAATAGTATAGCTTGACCTTTTATATCTACTCTGTCTATGTTAGTCTTAACATCTACTATTTCGTCTATCTTTAATGGAGTTAAGGAAAGTGAAACTAGAGAAGCTATTTTGTCTCCAACCTTAAGGTCTCTATCCTTTAGGTCCTCTCCTATTTTAGCTATTGTTCCTATGAACATTCCGCCTGATCCTGTTACAGGATTTTGCATCTTTCCTCTTTCACCAACTATTTCTAGTATTTGTGACTTAATTTTTTCTATATCTCCATCTGCAGTCTTTTTAAGTTGAGTAAAGCTAGCTGAGTCAATATTAAGTGATTGAACATCTACTAATATTTCATTGCTGTAGATCTCCATATCGTTTGATATTTTTTGAGCTGCTTGAGTTAGAACTCCTTGTGGTTCAATTACTCTGTGTGTACCATATTTACATCCTTTTTTCATAATAAAATCCTCCCCATCATCCTTTATTTTTTATACATCCATAACTTTAATTTGTTCTGGTATAATCAAATCAGCTTCTGTCACTGATTTAACTTCATCAATTGTAGTGTCTTTGTTTATTTCTCTTAGCACTAAGCCTTCCTTAGTAACCTCAAGAACGCAAAGCTCTGTAACTATTAAATCTACCTCTGCCTTTGCAGTTAGCGGCAGTTTACACTTTTTAAGAATTTTTGGTTCTCCCTTTCCTGTATGCTGCATAGCTACTATTACCCTTTTAGCTCCAGTAACTAAATCCATTGCTCCACCCATTCCAGGTACCATCTTTCCTGGTATAATCCAGTTTGCCAGATTTCCTTCTTGGTCTACTTCTAAAGCACCAAGCACAGTAATGTCAACGTGTCCTCCTCTAATAAGTGCAAAGGATACTGAGCTGTCAAAGTAAGCTCCGTGGGGTAGAATTGTTACATACTGTCCCCCAGCGTTTGTTATATCAACATCCTCTTCTCCTGCCTCACTTGCAGGTCCCATTCCTACCATCCCATTTTCCGATTGAAAGGTAACAGACATTCCTTCTGGTACATAATTTGCAACCATAGTTGGGAGTCCTATTCCTAGGTTTACTAGCTGGCCATCTCTTAGTTCTTGAGCAACTCTTTTTGCTATAATTTGCTTTGCAAGCTTGCTATCTGTAATCATATTAATCAATCCCCTCTATGATATAATCAACTAATACTCCTGGAGTTATAACATAGTCTGGGTTTAGCTCACCAGCTTTTACAAGCTTTTCAGCTTCCACTACAACCTTATCTCCAGCCATTGCAATTATAGGATTAAAGTTTCTTGTAGTTCCCTTGTAAAATACATTTCCAAAGTCGTCTACAATAGTTCCTTTGATTATAGATAAATCAGCCCTTAAAGGAAGCTCTAACAGATATTCTTTGCCATTTATAGTCAGCTTTTGCTTTCCTTCCTCTACCACAGTTCCAACCCCTGTTGGAGTCAAAACCCCTCCAAGTCCAGAGCCGCCTGCTCTAATTCTTTCAATTAAGGTTCCCTGTGGAACTAATTCAACCTCCATTAAGCCCTCATTCATAAGTCTTCCAGTTTCTGAATTTGTTCCTATATGGGATGCTATAACTTTTTTAACTTGTTTGTTAACAACAAGTCTACCTATGCCCTTATCAACATAACTTGTATCATTGGCAATAATTGTTAAATCCTTAACGTTCATTGCTATAAGCAAATCGATTATTTTATGAGGAGTACCACAGCCTAAAAAGCCACCTATCATTATAGTCATTCCATCCTTAAATAAGGGCTTTAGCTCCTCTGGCATTACTACCTTATTCATTTACCCCAACCCCCTAATATAATTTCACCCACATATTTATTTTTTAAGACCTAATATTTCTCTAGCTTCTGCTGGAGTTGCTATTTCTCTTCCAAGCTCCTTAGCAAGTCTTACTACCTTTTCTACCATCTCTCCATTTGACTTTGCAGGAACACCTTTAGAAATGTAAACGTTGTCTTCAAATCCTACTCTAACATGCCCACCGGACACTATAGACATGGCTGCAACTTGAAATTGATTTCTTCCTATTCCCGATACGGTAAAGGTACTTCCTTCAGGTATACTCCCCATTAAGAAGTCAAAATCTCTTAGTGTTGCACTGATTCCTCCATTAACTCCCATTACGAAGTTAAAATGCATTGGTGCTTTTATAAAACCCTTCTTTTGAAGTCTTATTGCTGAGTCTATCATTCCTTTGTCAAATACTTCTACTTCAGGCTTTATCCCAAGTTCAATCATCTTTTGGCCAAATTCTTTAATAGCATTTTCTGTGTTTACAAATATTTCGTCTCCTCCAAAGTTACAAGTCCCGCAATCAAGAGTAGCCATTTCAGGGTGTAAATATATTGGCTGAAGTCTTTCCTCGTTGCTCATTCCCACTGCTCCACCTGTAGAAGGTTGAATTATAACATCAGGGCATCTTCTTTTTATCTCTTCTATACAAAGTCTAAATCTTTCTTTATCTTGAGTTGGAGTACCATCATCTTGTCTTACATGAAGGTGTATAATACTTGCACCTGCTCTGTAAGCGGCTTCTGCTTCTCTGCCTATTTCTTCTACAGTATATGGTACAGCCGGATTGTGTTCCTTTGTAACTTCTGCACCACATATAGCTGCTGTTATTATTAGCTTATCCATGAAATTCCCCCATTTCCTATAGTTTTTACTTTCTTTGCTTATCCTTTGGTACTACGCAAGTTCCACTGGCTCTGCAAACTACTATTGGTGTTTCTAGTACATCACAAGCTGAATCATTGATATCAGGTCTAGGAATAATAACCTTTCTAGCTTCAAAAACCATTTTTCTTGAGCTATTACCACACTCAACAATTTCACCATCTGCTTCTATGTAGTCACCTGCAAATACTGGAGCTAAAAATTCTACATTGTCATAAGCTCTAAAAAGCCCTTCATCTCCATCATTTCTTATAAGTAACTCTGTGGCTACATCTCCAAATAGTTGAAGCATTCTTGCGCCATCAACTAAGTTACCACCATAGTGAGCATCATGTGCGCTCATTCTCATTCTAATTAGTGCTTTCAAATCCTCTCCCCCTTGCATATTTAATATTTTTTATATTTTATCTTGCATAAGCTTATGCAAAATAAAAAAGCACTGAAAGGTTTTCAGTGCTTAATTGGACACGTTTGAAAGAGCCATCATTCATTTGATAGCCATTCATGCAATGAAAATCTTTATTCTCATCACATAAATAGCTCTCCATGAATGAATTTTCATGGCAAGGATAAGGGTAGTTTCCTTTATCCCCAAGAGCAGGTTCAAGAACAAACCTGTTCTTTCGGCAGACAAATCCTTCGCTCTTAGTCTTAAAGGTTCTTCTTCTTAACACCTAAGAACTACACATTTGCTTGCGCCTCTATTTATGTATTATATGTGATTTTTTTCTAATAAATCCTAACTTTATTATATTCTAACTATACTATGTTGTCAATATATACTGAAAATTTATTAAATTACATATATTCCGCCTTTTCTATATATTCACGTTGATTTTTCATTCATTTTGTCATTATGAGGCTTTAATAATCCGTTTATTGAATTGACTCATTATTAACAATAAGGTTATAATAAGGATGGTATTAAAAATACGAAGATTAAAAAGGAACTTGGATGAATAACTACCACTTTCCTAAAAAATAATATACATAAGAAGGGATGATAAGTATGACTATATACGAAGAATCTTTAAAATTCCACGAAGAAAAAAGAGGTAAGTTAGAAATAGTATCAAGAGTACCAGTAAATACTTCACAAGACTTAAGTTTGGCTTATACTCCTGGAGTTGCTCAACCTTGTCTTGAAATTGAAAAAAATCCTGATTTAGCTTATGTTTATACTAGAAAATGGAACACAATTGCAGTAGTATCTGATGGAACTGCAGTATTAGGACTTGGAGATATCGGTCCATTAGGCTCACTTCCAGTAATGGAAGGAAAATCTGTACTATTCAAAACTTTTGGAGATGTAGATGCATTTCCTATAGTTCTTGATACAAAGGATGCAGATGAAATAGTTGAAACAGTAGTTAGAATTGCCCCAGGTCTTGGTGGAATAAACCTAGAAGATATATCAGCACCAAGATGCTTTGAAATTGAAAGAAAATTAAAAGAAAGACTTGATATACCTGTATTCCATGATGATCAACACGGTACAGCTGTTGTTACTTTAGCTGGTCTTATAAACGCACTAAAGATTGTTAACAAAAAGCTTGAAGACTTAAAGATTGTAACAAACGGAGCAGGTGCTGCTGGAGTTGCTATAACAAAGCTTCTTCTATCCTCAGGTGTAAAAGATATTACTATGTGCGATAGAAAAGGTGCTATATATGAAGGCCGCGGCGGTCTTGATGTATCAAAGGAAGAAATTGCAAAAATAACAAACTTAAATAAAACTGCCGGCTCTCTTGCTGATGCGCTGAAGGGTGCAGATGTATTTATAGGAGTTTCAGCTCCTGGTACAGTAACTGAGGAAATGGTTAAAGCTATGAATAAAGATGCTATAATCTTTGCTATGGCTAACCCAACACCAGAAATATTCCCTGAAGATGCTAAGAAGGCAGGAGCAAGAGTTATTGGTACAGGAAGATCTGACTTCCCAAATCAAGTAAACAACGTACTTGCTTTCCCTGGAATATTCAGAGGAGCTCTAGATGTAAGAGCTAGAGAAATCAATGAAGAAATGAAGGTTGCCGCAGCTTATGCTATAGCAAACTCAATTCCTGAAAATGAATTAAATGAAGATTATATAATACCAAAATCTTTCAACAAGGAAGTTCAAAGCAAAGTTGCTGACGCAGTAAGAGAAGCAGCTAGAAAGAGCGGAGTAGCTAGACTATAATTTTCAAGTAAATTTAATATTTATATAAATATTTATCATTAATAAAACTTAGGCTGTTGACAATGTCAGCAGCCTTTTATATTTTCATGCTATAAAAGTTTTTCTTTTCAAAGCTTTCAAGTCGTTGACACTAAAAATAGTTAGCATTAAACTTATATTAATTATTGTTCAAACGGAGGGATAAATCATGAGTGAATTGATGCCTACTAGGGAAGCTGCTTTACTGCTTCTGAAGGAATACACAAAAAGTGATAGTTTAATAAAACATGCTCTATCTGTAGAAGCCGTTATGAGACACTTTGCAAAGCTTTTTGATGAAAGTGATATTGAAAAATGGGGAATTATAGGACTTCTTCATGATATAGATTACGAACTTTACCCAGAAGAGCACTGCATAAAAGCAAGGGATATATTAAAAAGCAAAAACTATCCAGAGTCATACATACATGCTGTGGAATGTCACGGCTATGGAATCTGTACTAATGTAGAACCTGTAGAAACAATGGAAAAGGTCCTTTATACAATTGATGAGTTGACTGGGCTTATTACAGCCACAGTACTTATGAGACCTAGTAAAAGCATTCTTGACTTAGAAGTAAAATCAGTTAAGAAAAAGTGGAAGCAAAAAAGCTTTGCGGCTGGAGTAGATAGAGACCTAATTGAAAAAGGTGCAAAAAGGCTTGGAATAGAAATGGATAAGGTTATTGAAGAGACAATAAACGGAATGAAAGCTGCTGCTGAAGAAATAGGCTTAGCAGGTGCTCAATAAAAAAATGGTGGAAAGGATTAGATCTCTTCCACCATTTATTCTAATATATGATAGCTGCTCTTACCATTTGCCTTAGCTCTATACATGGCCATATCAGCTAATTTTAAAGCATTATCAAGACTTAAGGTATTATTTTTAATCAGCTTAATACCTATTGAGCAGCTTATACTATAATTTTTTTCTTTGTACTCAAATTTTGAAGTTTCAAAGCCTTTGAGTATCCTTTCTGCCACAATTTTATGCTTTAATGGTTCATTATCATACATCAATATTACAAATTCATCACCGCTATACCGTACAAATATATCTATAGGATCCAGTTCTTCATTTATACAATTAACAAAGCTTTTAAGTATAAAATCTCCTACCTCATGTCCATAATTGTTATTGAAGTCTCTAAAATTATCTATATCAATAAAAAATAGAGCATAGCTATCTTCACCCTTCATATCCTCCATTTGTTTTTTGTAGGAAATTTCTAAAAAGTTTCTATTATAAGTTCCTGTAAGATAATCCGTTATGGTCTTAGAATATAATACATTATTTTCATCTATAATATCCTTAAGCATATGATTTAAATTTTTAAGCTTGTCCGAATACTGCAATGAACAGCTTTGTAATTCTTCAATTTTTAGTGCAAAGGTTAATGCTAAGTTCATAATTACAGTAGGTAAAATAAATACGCTTATTGGAAAATTGAAAAGTAAAGTATACCTTCTCGTACTTGGTATTATAAAATTAATACTATCATGAATTATAAACATTAAGGCTGTTAATGTAATAACAAAAATATACTTTGAGTTATGTACTTTATCTATTACTGCTCTCGCCGCAATAAAAATAATATAACATATATCAAACACAATAATTATATGAAATATGTCCCTAAATTGATTATACCTTCCTATACTCGAAATAAATAATGAGCAAAATACTAATGACATCTGTCCACGATGAAGAACTTTATCAAATTTATTTATGTTTATTCCTAAATAACTCTTTATAAAATATATAAACAAGATAATAGAAATAAACAATGCTGATTCTGTTATTTTTAAAATTTGAAAATCCCTAGCAAAAGCGAATGGCCACACATAACTATTATAATATATAAATAGATTAGCAGTAATCAATGAAAAATAAAGAATATACTTTTCTTTAATAGAACTTTTATATATGTATAAAAAGAATAAGGATACTGCTGCAAGCAAAGTCATTATTATAATATATATCGTATGATTATAAAACATAGATATAGAAAATAATCTAGAAGCATCTCTATAATTGATTATCATAGGTTTTGATATAAATCCAGAAGCATAATCAGAATAATACTCCATCCTTATAGTATTTTCTCTATTCTTGTCAATAGCTATATCGGGCAGCATAAAAAAGCCCAAATTAGTCCATCCGCTTCTATAATTTGGGGGCATATCTCCAGCTCCACCTAAAAACACATCATTTACATACAATTTATAACTTCCGTATGTCTTTCCAAGCTTCAGATATAAATCTGTACTTTTATTTGCTTCAGGTATTATAAACTTATTAGTCAAAGTTATTCTTTTTTCCACTCCGATTTTGCTATCTGAATTATAGCTAAAATCATCTACAAACCGCTTATCTCCATATTGGATTGTCCAATCTTTTGATATATCTACTACAGGTTTGATATCTGTTTCGTACTTATTTAAAGCTATTATTATACTAAGAGTTAAGAATATTGATGCTACAGTTATTATGCGATAAATGTTAGATTTCATAAAATACCGTCTCCTAAACCAACGCACATCAAATTTTGTCTAAATTTATATTAACTTACTAATGTACTACTATTTTAGCATAAAGCCAATTAAAATTCACCAGTAACATATACACTGCTGAACTCATACTATATATGAAGGTATAAAAACTTATAAGAAGGTGTTTTATATGGGAGGAAAGCACAAACACAAATCTAATTATTCAGATATAAATTTGCTTGATCATAAGATGCTTGGACGAGGCCACAATGGGGTAGTAATCCTTCTCCCTGATAATAAAGTTATAAAAATATGCTTTAATGAAAAAAGCTTTAAAGGAGAAGCTTATATCCTTAAAAAGGTTAATGGCAACAAATACTTTCCCAGAATATACGAAATTGGTGGTAACTACATGATTCGAGATTATGTAGATGGAGTATGCATGAGAGATTACATAAAGCATAATGGGTTAAGTAAGGAACTGGCCAAAAAAATTATTGTTTTACTTAAAGAATTTGAAAAGCTTAAGTTTAAAAAGATTGATATTAGGTGCAAAGATATTTTTATACAGCCAGATGGCTCTTTAATGATTATTGATCCTAAAAAGTGCTTTTCAAAAGAAAGAAACTTTCCAAGGCATTTGTCCAAGGGCCTAGATAAGCTTGGTGTGCTTGATTATTTTCTTCAGGTCTTAAAAGAACAGGACTGTAAATTATATAAAAGGTGGATTAATAAAATCCATGAATACCAAGATGAAAGAAAAGAATTAGATGAAAACTATTAAAAGTAAAAGGTGATATCCAAAATTTAAGGATATCACCTTTATTTTTTAATTAATTTTACAAATTATAAATCGTAAGCAACTTCACCATGAAGTGATTCATCTAGGCCTTTAATTTCTGCAGCTTCACTTACTCTTACAGGCTCAAATTTATCAAGTACTTTAAGTATTCCAAAAGTAACTATAAATGAATAAGCACCTGTAAATATTACTGCTAAAAGCTGAACTGCAAACTGATGAAAGTCTCCAAATATTAATCCTTTTACCCCGTTAACACTTGCTTCTGCAAAAACTCCAACTAGTATAGAACCTAATATTCCTCCTACACCATGAACACCCCAAACATCAAGGGCATCATCCCAGTCTAGCTTGATTCTAACCTGTACAGCTAAATAGCATACAGCAGCTGCAAGTATTCCTATGACTACTGCCGCCCAAGGTCTTACGTAACCGGCTGCAGGTGTTATGGTAGCAAGTCCTGCTACTGAACCAGTTAAAGCTCCAACTAGAGTAGGCTTCTTCTCATGTTTCCATGATATAATCAGCCAAGTTACCATTGCTATAGAACCTGCTATATCTGTATTGATAAATGCTGTTGCTGCAATGCCATTAGCACCAAGGGCACTTCCGCCATTAAACCCGAACCACCCAAACCATAAAAGCCCTGTGCCTAGAGCAACAAAAGCTATGTTATGAGGAGTAGTCTTTTCCCCTGGAAGTATCTTTCTCTTTCCAACGAAGAATACTGAAGCAAGCGCTGCTATACCTGCACTTACGTGAACAACAATTCCTCCAGCAAAGTCAACAACGCCTAATTTTTGAAGGAAGCCTCCTCCCCAAATCCAGTGACAAAGTGGAATATAAATCACTATACTCCATATAACAAGAAACTTTAAATAGCTCTTAAAATTGACTCTATCTGCAAAAGCACCTGTTATAAGCGCAGGAGTTATTATGGCAAACATCTCCTGATAAGTGAAAAAGCTTAGAAATGGTATAGTTGGACCATAAGTTGGATTTGGTGCCATACCAACACCCTTAAGTCCAAAGTACTGTAGATTACCGATAATTCCATGAACATCGGGGCCAAAAGCTAAACTAAAGCCCCCAAAAATCCAAATTAAAGTAACTATTCCCATAGATATAAAACTCTGCATCATAATAGTTAAAACATTTTTCTTTCTTACTAGTCCTCCATAAAAAAATGCTAGTCCAGGTGTCATTAGACAAACAAGAGCGGCACTTATAAGGACAAAAGCAGTATCACCTGCATTAATCTGTGGCATATAAAATTCCTCCCTAATAAAAATAATCGCTCTTATATACAAAGCAAACATTGTGCCAACATCATTATTCCTCTGGATGGCCTCTATTTTTCTTAAACGTTTACAATAATTGGCTATACTGTGTCAAAAAAGTGGGACAAATTCGCACACCTGTGACAAATATGTCCCACTTTTATAACTAAAGCTATTATTTATTCTTCAATATTATACTTTACAATCTTCCTATGAAGCGATCTTCTGCTTATTCCTAACGCTTCAGCTGCCTTAGTCCTATTACCATCCCATTCCTTCAAGGTTTTTATTATCACATCTTTTTCTGTACAGTCAAGCACCTCGTCAAGAGTAGCTTCTTCCTCTGAAATTTGTTCCTCAGAACTCACTTTAACATAGGCTGGTAAATCCTCCTCACCTATTACATCCTTTGAGGTTATGACTACACATCTCTCAATAATATTCTCAAGCTCTCTAATATTTCCGGGCCAATTATAGCTCATAAGCCTTTGTATAGCACCATCACTAATAACCTTTTGATGCTTACCGGAGATAAAAGAGGACTTTTTAAGAAAGCCTTCTGCTAAAGATTTGATGTCTTCTCTTCTTTCTCTTAATGGTGGAAGCATTATAGGTACTACATTAAGTCTATAATAAAGATCTTCTCTAAAATCTCCCTTCTTAACAAGTTCCTCCAAATTTTTATTAGTAGCAGCAATAATTCTTACATCTATTTTTATTGTCTTAACACCACCTAAATGCTCAATTTCCCTTTCCTGAAGCACTCTAAGAAGCTTTACCTGCAAAGCTTGTGATATATCCCCTATTTCATCTAAAAATATTGTTCCTCCATCAGCCAGTTCAAACTTTCCCGGTTTCTTTATTATAGCGCCAGTAAAAGCTCCTTTTTCATAACCAAAAAGCTCACTTTCTAATAAAGCATCTGGAATAGCAGCGCAATTAACCTTTATAAAAGGTTTATCCCCTCTTGAACTAAAATTATGAAGTGCTTGTGCAGCTAACTCCTTACCCGTACCTGTTTCTCCATATATCATTACCGTTGCCTTCGTATCTGCAACCTGTTCTATCATATCTATTGTTTTTAACATTGCTGGACTTTTGCTTTCAAGCTGATTTTTAATTGTATTGTAATCCTTTTTTATATCTTCACTTGTTTCATCGTTTTTATCATTGGCAATTTTATTAACAGCCATGAGTACATCCTCAATATTAAAAGGCTTGATAATATAATCCTTAGCTCCACTTCTAAGTGCTTCAAGTGCCGTATCTAGGGTAGCAAAAGCGGTAATTAATATGACTTTAATAGAAGGATCTATCCTATTAATATTTTTAAGCAGCTCTACACCTGTCATTCCAGGCATTTTTATATCTGTTATAACTATATCAATTTCATTACTATCTATTATTTTTAGTGCCTCTTCTCCATTATAAGCTGTGTAGGCTGTGTATCCTTCCTTTACAAATATTTTATTTAATAGATTACATACATTTTGTTCATCATCAACTATTAGAATAGATTTGTTTCTCATAGCCTCACCTTATCCTCATCATTACTAACCGGAAGTTTTATGATAAAAATTGTACCTGCCTTTGAAGTACTATTAACTTCTATTACTCCCTTATGATTTTCTACTATTCTAGAACAAATAGCAAGCCCAAGACCAGTTCCCTTTTCTTTAGTAGTGAAAAAAGGTTCAAATATTTTATCCTGGTTTTCTGTACTAATACCCTCCCCCGTATCTGCAATTTCAATTTCAATTGTTTCATAGGACTTTTTATATTTTGTATTAATGCTCAAGGTTCCTCCCTGAGGCATTGCCTGAATTGCATTTATACAAATATTTAAAAGCACCTGTTCAATTTGGTCAAAATCAGCCTTAGTACAAGGTAGTTTCTCAAGCTCAGTTTCTAAAGCTATATTCTTCATAAGATTGTCTCTATTAATAAGGTTAATTACTACTCCGATTATTTTATTTATATCACAATATTCTAAGTTCAAATCGCCTGGTTTTGCAAAAGCTAAAAATCTATCTATTATATTATTTAACCTATCTACTTCTGATATAATCACAGATATATCATTGTATAGCTCGCTATCAACTTCAAGTTCAGTTTTAATAAATTGGGCATAACCCTTAATAGAGGTAAGGGGATTTCTTATCTCATGTGCCATACCAGCTGACAGAGAGCCAAGCGCTTCAAGATTCTTTGCTCTTAAAACACTTTCCTCCAGCTGTTTTACTTCTTCTACGCTTCTAAATACTCCAATAACACCAAGAAGTTTTCCGCTTTCATCCTTTTGCAGTGAAGTATTAATCATAATGGGAAGTTCTATTCCCCTATTATTTTTTATTTTTATGATATGTTTTATATATATTAAATCCTCTTCAAGTCCTTTCCTTAGAAGTTCAGCAATAGGCTTCATATTTTCGTTATCTAAATCACTTATATTCTTATGCAAAATCATAGCTGCATCTATCCCAAAAATATAGCTTGCTTGATGATTAAAGCTTGTTATTTTGCCAGAGCTATCTATTGTTACTATGGCGCTTTGAACATTATCAATAAATTTTTCTGTGTACTGTCTAACCTGCTCCATAGATGCTGCTTCCCCTGATACCTTAAGCACTTGCTGCATCATTGATTTTAAGTTATTCAACATTATATTAAAGGAATCTGCTAAGTCACCAATCTCATCCCTGCTATCAATATTAATATTTTGTCCAATATCACCTTCAGCAGCACTTTGAGTCTCCTTTAGCAGCTCTTTGATTGGCTTTGTAATTTTCTTTGACATAAGGGTTACTAATATAAATACTATAAACAAAGATATGAAAAGTACTATTATTGTATAACTTCTCAGTCTATACGAAACCTCGTAAGCTTCCTTCACAGGCTCTTCAACAGCTACATACCAGTTATCCCTTTGAGTATCATATTTTCTAATGCTGTAAGTAGCTGAAAAGTAATTAATATTATTATGCTTTATATAAAACGTGCCATATTTATTTTCATCTATATTTTTTATTACATCTGACCCCTTAAAAGGGCTAAAAATATATTCACCCTTACTGCTGACTAGATACGCATAACCCTTTTCGCCTAACTTTACGTTCTTAACTATATCTGCAATTGAATTAAAATTCATTCTTTCAACTACGGCTCCTTTAATATGCTTCAAGTCATCAACTATAGGTGCAGCATAATAAACTACATATGACTTTGAGCTTTCAGAATATGTGAAGTCTGACACATAACTATTTCCTTTTAGTACCTCTGGTAAAAATCTTTTATACTCTTCATCACTCTTAAGCTCACCTGAATTAACTTGTATTGTACCATGCTCATCAGTGATAAAAATATAATCATAGGCCTTATAAGCTTCTCTTACACTATTTAAATAATCAAGCTTTACAGCCGCCCCTATATTATTTGTTTTTAACAATGGGGAATTAACCATTACTTGAATGTCTCCATATCTTTCAAACATATATCTTTCTATTTTATTTGAGGTTTCCTGTGCAAGGGTAATAAACTCCTTCTCTTTTGAAATGTTTATTGCCTCTTTTGTACTTCTAAAGAACAAAAAGCCTACACTAATTATTAACGTCCCGGCTAAAATAGTAAAGAACGTCATGAGTTTCATTTGCATGGAGTTTCTTTTAAAATTCATTTTCATATGCTCTATTTCCTTTAACCCTTATATATTGATATAACTATCATAGCACAAAAGTTCTATCTGTATACGGAGACTTCCATGCTAATAAAAAAGTAATACCAAACTATGTTGGTATTACTCTTTGCGTGTTTATACTCTATTTATAAAGTGGGAACTTATCACACAGCTTCTTAACTTTTTCTTTAGCATAAGTTAAATCGCCTGTTTTATTGCTGATTATAAAGTCTATTATGTCAGCTACTTCCTTAATTTCTTCTCTTCCAAAGCCTCTAGTAGTTACAGCTGCTGTACCAATTCTAATTCCACTTGTTATAAATGGACTTTGGGTTTCAAAAGGTACTGTATTTTTGTTTACTGTAATACCAGCCTCATCTAACAGCTTCTCTGCCTCTTTACCTGTTATCTCTTTATTTCTAAGGTCTACCAATAGCAGATGATTATCCGTGCCACCGGAAACAAGCTTAAAGCCTCTATCCATTAAAGCTTCTGCTAAAACTTTAGCATTGTCTAGTATTCTTCTTTGGTAATCCTTAAATTCATCAGTCATAGCTTCTTTAAAGCATACTGCTTTAGCTGCAATGGTATGCATTAGTGGTCCCCCCTGAATTCCAGGGAATATAGCCTTATCAACAGCCTTAGCATACTCTTCCTTGCAGAGAATAGCTCCGCCTCTAGGTCCTCTCAAGGTTTTATGGGTAGTTGTAGTAACAAAGTCAGCATAAGGTACTGGACTTGGATGAAGTCCTGCTGCTATTGGCCCAGCTATATGTGCCATATCAACCATCATATATGCATTAACTTCATCACATATCTCTTTTATTTTTGCAAAGTCAATTACTCTTGGATATGCACTAGCACCAGCAACTATCATCTTAGGCTTTTCTGCTAAAGCAATTTTTCTTAGTTCTTCATAATCTATATAGCCGCTTTCGTTAACACCGTAGGAAACAAAATTATATAGCTTTCCTGAAAAATTAACTGGACTTCCATGAGTTAAATGTCCTCCATGGGAGAGATTCATACCTAAGATTTTATCCCCTGGCTCCAGCACTGCCATATATACTCCCATATTTGCTTGAGAACCTGAATGTGGCTGAACATTAGCATGTTCTGCTCCGAATAACTCACACATTCTATCTCTAGCAATATTCTCAGCTATATCTACACATTCGCAGCCGCCATAGTATCTCTTGCCTGGGTATCCTTCTGCATATTTATTTGTTAGTGGTGAACCCATAGCAGCCATAACATTAGCACTGGTGAAGTTTTCCGAAGCTATTAGCTCTATTTTGCTCTCTTGTCTCTCCATCTCTTTTTTTATGACTTCATATATTTCTGGATCCATCTCCATTAAATTATCCTTGTTCATAAAAATAACCCTCCCATTTAAAAATCATTTTACCTTCCATGCACTCAGCTGAAAGCTACCACTATAAGTTTGGAAAACTTTTATATACTTTTTGAAATAACCTATAATTTTATAGGAGCCATGTGGATTGCTTCTCCTGCAATGCCCATAACTGCCTCTGAAAATGCCTCTGAAAGTGTAGGATGTGCATGAATTGTATTTTTAATACCTTCTATACTCAAGTTGTTTTGTATAGCTAAAGTACCTTCATGAATAAGGTCTGATGCATGGGGTCCCATTATATGAACTCCTAGTATTCTTTCCTCTGTAGGGTTTTCTAATGAAGTCTTTGTTGCTATAACCTTAATAAAACCCTCTCCCTCTCCAAGGGCAAGTGCTTTACCATTGGCTCCAAACATAAATTTACAAGTTCTATAAGGAATACCCTTTTGCTTTGCTTCATCCTCTGTAATTCCAACACAAGCAATTTCGGGAAACACAAAAATACAGCTAGGAACTACTTGATTTTCACTATTAGCAGCCCTTTCCATTATTTTTTCAGCTGTAAATATGCCCTGATGAGATGCAGCATGTGCCAGCATTACTTTTCCATTTACATCCCCTATAGCATATATTCCCTTAACATTTGTTTCAAAGCTGCTATTTGTTTTAATTCCCTTTTTATCAAATTCAACACCTATACCTTCAAGATTTAAACCGAGAGCTGCTGGCATTCTACCTGCTGATATAAGTACCTTGTCAGCCTCTACTTTAAACTCTCCCTTTTTCCCCTCAGCATAAATTACATATTTATCGCTGATTTTTTCTATTTTAGTTACTTTTGTAGAAGTATTTACTGCAATACCTTTCTTCTTCAGGGATACTACAAGCCTTTTTGTAATATCACTATCCACTTGACCTAATATATTTGGCATAAATTCTAGCACTGTTACCCTTGTTCCCATTGCATTGAAAATGCAAGCTAGCTCCATACCAACTACTCCTCCGCCAATTACAGCAAGGGTTTTTGGTATTCCTTGAAAGTTTAAAATATCTTCACTAGTATAAATTCCACCTTCATTTGCACCTTCAATGGGAGGAATTGATGGCTTAGATCCTGTTGCAATAATAATATTTGCAGCTGTAATATCTCTTTTAATGCCATCTTTAAATAATATTTGTATTGTATTTTTGTCCTTAAATTCAGCATTTCCATAAACTACTTCAACATTGTTTGCTTTTAGAAGCTGCTCTACTCCACCTACAAGCTGATCTATTATTCCCTGTTTTCTGCTATGAATTTTATCCACATTCACATTAAAGTTATCAACATTTATCCCAAATTCATCAACATTTTTTAATATATTTAATATTTCAGCATTTCTATAAAGAGCTTTTGTAGGTATACACCCTCTATTAAGACAAGTGCCTCCTAGTTTATCCTTTTCAATTACACATACTTTTGCCCCTAGCTGAGCGGCTCTTATAGCTGCTACATAACCACCAGGGCCTCCACCGATAACTATTATATCCTTATCCATGCTTACCCCCATACTGGGCAAACCAGCTTTTACTTCTACTAGCTAGTGTGCCCACATAAGTTTTTTAATCTTTACTCAACTGCCTTAGTCCACTTTAATATAGGTGTTCTTGCAGCTCTAACTTCATCTATCCTTCTCACAATGGTACTGTGAGGAGCTGTTTTCAGCAGTTCTGGATCTTCCTTAGCTTCTTTAGCTATTTTTTTCATTGTTTCAACAAAGCCGTCTAATGTTTCAAGGCTCTCTGTTTCAGTAGGCTCTATCATTATTGCATTATCCACAATAAGCGGGAAGTATATAGTTGGAGGATGATATCCATAGTCAAGAAGCCTTTTTGCTACATCTAAAGTAGTAACTTCATATTTTTCCTTATCCAGTCCTCCTAATACGAATTCATGCTTGCACACTTTATCAATAGGTAAATAGTAGGTTTCATTAAGTCTATCCTTTAAATAATTAGCGTTTAGGACTGCCATTTCACTAGCCTTTTTAAGACCTTCCGCCCCCATAGTTTTTATATAAGTATAGGCTCTAACCATTACTCCAAAATTACCATAAAAGTTCTTAACTTTTCCTATAGATTGAGGTTTATCATAGTTTAGCGTATACTTGCCATTTACCTTTTCAATAACCGGAACAGGTAAGAATGGTACAAGTTTTTCCTTAACACCTATTGGTCCACTTCCAGGACCTCCTCCTCCATGAGGTGTAGCAAAGGTTTTATGAAGATTAAGATGAACTACATCAAAGCCCATATCTCCTGGTCTGGTTACTCCCATAATGGCATTCATATTAGCGCCATCATAGTATAATAATCCTCCAACTTCATGTACAAGCCTTGCAATTTCAGTAATATTGCTTTCAAACATTCCAAGTGTACTTGGGTTTGTTAGCATCAAACCTGCTATATCATCCCCTAGAACTGCCTTTAGGCTTTCTAGATCCACAGCACCATTTATATCCGATTTTATTTCAACTATTTCAAAGCCTGCTACTGAAGCACTTGCTGGATTTGTACCATGAGCGGAGTCTGGAACTATAATTTTCTTTCTTTTAAAGTCTCCTCTGCTTTCGTGATAAGCTTTTATCACCATAAGTCCTGAGAGTTCTCCATGAGCACCTGCAGCTGGATGTAAGCTTACTTGCTTCATCCCTGCAATCTCTGAAAGCATTCCTCCAAGTTCATACATAAGTTCAAGACATCCCTGTACTGTATCCTCTGATTGATAAGGATGAACTTCTGTAAAATGAGGATTTGCTGCCATGTCCTCATTAATCTTTGGATTATACTTCATAGTGCAGGAGCCTAGAGGATAGAAGCCTGTATCCACACCAAAATTCTTATTTGAAAGCAAAGTAAAATGTCTTATTACATCTACCTCACTTACCTCTGGGAAATTTAATTGGTTTTGTCTAGTAAAGTTCTTAGGAATAACCTCTTCAACATCTACCTCTGGAACATCACAAGCTGGAAGAGAATAGCCTTTTCTTCCTTCTTTAGACACTTCAAATATCAATTTATTGTACTCAATCATTCTATCCCCTCCATTACTTTAACTAACTTATGAATTTCTTCTTTTGTCCTCTTTTCAGTAACACAGAGTAGAAGAGAATTTTGAAGCTCGGGATAGTGCTTTTCAAGTGAATAACCACCTAGTATTCCATTCCTCAAAAGCTCAGAATTTATATTTTCAGGTGATACCTCATTTATAACAGCAAATTCCTTAAAGAAAGGCTTATTAAACAGTGGTTTGTACTTTCCTGATTTTATAAGCGTATTAAAAGCATAATGGGATTTATTTATACACTGCTTTGCTACTTCCACTATTCCTTGCTTTCCCATAGTTGACATATATATAGCTGCTGCTAGTGCATTTATTGATTGATTTGAGCATATGTTTGAAGTTGCCTTTTGTCTTCTTATGTGCTGTTCTCTTGCTTGCAGCGTAAGTACATAAGCTCTCTTGCCATCAACATCTACAGATTCTCCCACAATTCTACCAGGCAGCTTTCTCATAAGTTTGGAAGTTGAAGCCATAAAGCCTAAGTGAGGTCCTCCAAAATTCATGCTATTTCCAAGCGCCTGTCCATCTCCTACAACGATGTCTGCTCCATATTCTCCAGGAGTTTTTAATACACCTAAGGAAATAGGATCTACACTCATGATTAACATAGCTTTATTTGAATGCGCTGCTTTTTCAACCTCTTCTATATTTTCAACAATTCCAAAAAAGTTTGGGTTCTGAACTATTACCGCTGCAGTATTATTGGTTAACGAAGCCTTTAGTTTTTCAATATCAGTTTCACCTTCATTAAAGTCTATTTCTATAAGCTCTCCACCATGAAATTTCATATAGGTCTTTAAAATGTTTCTTGTTTCTGGATGAACTGTTTTTGAAACTATAATACTCTTTCTCTTTGTGCTTTCCATTGCCATCATAGCTGCCTCTGCACAAGCAGTACCTCCGTCGTACATAGAAGCATTTGATACATCCATATTAGTAAGTTCAGCTATCATTGTTTGGTATTCAAATATAGCTTGCAATGTACCCTGGCTTATTTCTGGTTGATATGGTGTATAAGCAGTATAGAATTCTGATCTTCCAGTTATATGCTTTATGATTGAAGGTATATAGTGATCATAAGTACCTGCTCCAAGGAAGCATATTAAGTCCTCACTATTTAGGTTCTTTTTTGAAATAGCTTCTACTTGTTTTTTTACTTCTAATTCAGACATAGGTTTATCTAATTCAAGCCTTCTATTAAGCCTAATATTTTCTGGTATATCTTTAAATAATTCTTCTACCGAATTAAGTCCTATGCTTTCAAGCATACTTCTTTCATCCTCAGGAGTATTTGTTATATACGGAAACATATATTATTCCTCCTTATCGCAATATTTTTCGTAATCCTCTGCCTTCATAAGTGCTTCGAGCTGTGATTTATTAGAAACCTCAATACAAATCATCCAATTTTCATATGGATCTTCATTTAAAAGTGCAGGATCATCAACTAAGTTCTCGTTGACTTCAACAATCTTTCCGTCTAGTGGAATATAAGCATCGGAAGCAGCCTTTACTGATTCTATTGTTCCAAAGCTATCACCAGAATTAAATTCTGAGTCTACTTCTGGAAGCTCAACAAAAACTATACTTCCTAATGCATGTTGCGCAAAATCTGTAATTCCTATATAAGCTCTTTCACCTTCAACTTTTACCCATTCATGATCGTTGGTGTACAATAATTCCTTTAAAATTTTCATAATAATTAATCCTCCCTAATTACTTTTTATAATTTTTTGTATAGAATTTTTTACTTATTACTTCAGCCTTTAAGGCTTTATTTCTAATAACAACTTGTATCTCTGTTCCTAGTTCAGTATACTTAGAATCTATAAGAGCAAGCCCTATATTCTTCTTAAGTGTTGGAGAAGCATAACCTGTAGTAACAAAGCCAATCTTTTGTCCATCTACCATAACCTCATATCCATGTCTAGGAATTCCCCTATCTTTCATTTCAAAGCCTATAAGCCTTTTCTTAAGACCTTCTTCTTTTTGTTTTAACAGTGCTTCCTTGCCAATAAAATTATTCTTATTAAGCTTTACAAAAAAGCCTAGTCCAGCTTCTAGAGGGGTTATTTCCTTGGAAATCTCATTGCCATATAGTGGGAGTGCTGCTTCAAATCTTAAAGTATCTCTGCAGCCTAATCCTGCTGGCTTAATTCCTTCTTCCTTTCCTGCTTCTAGTATGCTATTCCATACTTTTTCTATATTTTCATTTGAAGTATATATTTCGAATCCATCTTCTCCTGTATAACCTGTTCTTGATACAACACATTTTACCCCTGCAATTAGAACATCTTGTCTGCAATAAAAGAATTTAATATGATCTAGATTTGTATCCGTTAGTTTTTGAAGTACTAATTGAGCCTTTGGTCCTTGAAATGCAACTTCTGAAATTTCCTCTGATTTGTTAATTAATTCAACTTGGTAGTTTGATTTATTTTCAAGCATCCAAGCATAGTCTTTTTCTACATTACTAGCATTTATAACTAAGAAGAAATGTTCATTGTTAAACTTGTAAACTAATAAATCATCTACTACTCCGCCATCTGGGTAGCACATAAAGGTATAAATTACTTGATTATCCTCTAATACACTTATATCATTAGTAACTAAATTCTGGACGAAGTCAAAGGCTTCCCTTCCACTTGCATCAACCTCTCCCATATGTGATACATCAAATACCCCTGCGTTATTTCTAACAGCTTCATGTTCTTGTATGATACCTTCATATTGAACTGGAAGCTGCCAACCGGCAAATTCAATAATCTGCCCCCCATATCTATTATGGGCATTAAATAGAGCTGTTTTCTTACCATCAACCATTTTCTATTCCTCCTTCTAATCTAATTAGCAGTATAGTTTAGCAAAATATAAACATTACTTTTTAGCGCTTGAAATAATAGCAAAATAAAAGAGGGATATGAAAGCATAGCTATACACTAAGCCTTCATATCCCTCTGTATTTTTACCTGAAAGTTTTGATACAAATGTACTTTATCTTCTTCGGTGCCATAATGGGCTTTCCAGAGTTCCATCCGATAACGATAAATGGGCCTGAAAGTTTCTAGGCTATTCGGCAATGGCCTATTGCTCCTTCGGCTATCTAAAATAGATATCTCTCGTTAACGTCATTTGGTTATATTTCATTTTTACTACATATTCTCATAAAAATTATATACTATTTAGAATTTTTATTCAATTAAAAATTTTAAAATATTTATTGATTATTTCAATATCTAACCTATAAACTATTACATTTCCAAATTACTACCCCACATACACAAATCGCCAATCAATACACTCGCTATATGAATCACTCTTCCTTTTTAGTTTGCTTAATTAATTGATTTGTAAATACAGCAGCACCCGTAACAAGTATACCTTGAATTATTGATTGCACACTAAGCCCCATTAATGCTATTGCACCAACAATCCCAAATGCTAAAAGTATAAGAGGAATATATTTGTCCTTCACTGAACTTGTTTTTAGTATCATCCCAATAACATAGAGCGCAGGTACCAAGATATAAGCTTGTTCAATTATAAATTTCATAATATCCATAAAATCAACTCCTAAAAAATAATTGTTACTATAATCTATGTAAGCTTTTTCAAGAAGTTTCCTTTTTCATTATGTTTATATAAATAAAAATTTAATATTTTGTATAAATAAAGACCACCTCAATTCATCATTAAAGCGGTCCCTTTACTAATTTAATTTATTTTTCTGCAAATACAATACACTTTATTTTAATGGAATCAGCTTATCCTCTATTAAATCCCACTCAAATGCTTTACCATTATTAACATCAACATAATACCATCCCAATGTAGCTATATGATCACTCATATCTTCATAAGCACGTATAACATAATAGTCAACATTATCTCTTTTTTGAATATGATCAAACTGCACCTTAGCCTTTTTGTCTTTAGAATTAACATAATTCCCAATTATCTCAACAGCTTTATTCTGAGTTACTTTCCCATCGTTATTAGTTGTTTGCTTATTTTGATCCACCTTAGTACCTTCAGTATTACTGCTAGTTTCCTTCTTGACTTCTTGCTCCTTCTTTGTTTCTTGCTCTTTCTTAGCTTCTTCGTCTTTTTTAGTATCTTCTACTTTAGTATTTTCTGCTTGAACAGTAGCCTTATCATTACTATTATTTTGACTTAAAACCTGACTGCTTCTTTTCTGTGATTCATTGTACTCATAAGCTGCAAATGCTGAGCCAGTAAAAACAAAAATTATTATGATTATTATCATTAGTTTTCTTTTTTTCATTGTAAAATCATCCTTTCGCTAATACTAGTTTATCAAAATTATAGCTAATATATCTATAAAATAAAATATATTTTTTATTAATATTCGTTCTTACATTATTAAATAACAAAAAAACATAATGGTTTTCCCACTATGTTTTAAAAACACTCAATTAATTAAATAGCTTTATCCATACGTCTAATTTCCTTTAGGAAATAAAAACTTATATCATTTTTATTTACAATTTTATATCCTAACTTCTCAAATAATTCGGTAGCTGTGGCATTATCAGCTGGAATAAATGAAGCCATGCTGTTGCAGCCCTCATATTTCACCCAGTTTTCTGCCTCAATTATTAATAACTTTCCTAAACCCTTATTTCTATAGTTAGAATCTATATACCATCCTTCAATATATCCAACACGGTCATTAACCATTCCGTCAAACTTTTTTATAGAAACTTCAATAAAACCAATAAGTTGTCCTTTATCCTCTGCTACAAAAATATTCCAGCCTAATTCACAATCAGAGCTTCCACCTTCTGAATCAACTTCTGTCCCATTCTCATTGTGTGCTTTGTTTTCTCTAGAAAATAATTTCATCCTTAATTTTTCACAGTTGTCTAAATCTGATTGTTCATATTCTCGTATTATCATCTTTACTAAAAACCCCCATTATTGATTTCACAATAATACACTTTATTATTTTAAAACTTTTAATTGTTATTCTTTTAAAACAAGTAAAGTTACAACAAAGCTCCTATACCTCCTAATCGTACTTTTTAAAAGAATATAACAAAAATATTATACACAATTTAAATATTTTAGCAAGCATAATTTAATTAAGTATTATTAAAGCAAAAATAAAGCTAGAAATAGCTTTATTTTAATACTATAAAATTGGAGCTGAAAAAGGGAATCGAACCCTCGACCTACGCATTACGAGTGCGTCGCTCTACCGACTGAGCTATTTCAGCTTAATCATATAGATGCATATATTAAATTTATATTTAAAATCCAAAATACATTGCTATAATTAAATACTTGAAGATTAGTTATGCTGCTTTATTTAATAATTTATGCTAATATCCTCTTCACCTCATCAATTCTACTACTATTACATAATTTATTCAATAGGCTTTCCATTAATTCTAATAATCTTCTAATTACAGCTCAAACCTTATGAAAATATTACTATTTATACTTTGCAATGACAGCTTTTATAGCCGCATAATCTACTTCTTCAGGTAGTGCTTCCTTAAGAGGCTTTAATTTTGCTGCACCAATTTCTTTAATTTTATCTAATATAAGCTTTTCATGCTCTTTAGGAATTAATCTATCTAAATCGACCTCATGTCCTTCTACTGAGCACTGTATTATATGATTTTGTATAGTAAGATTAGTAACATTTCTTTCCTTTGCTATGTCTTCTATGGATTTACCTTGTCTATATAAATCTAGAGAAATTATATGGCTAGGGGTTGCCTCTTCCTTCTTTCCCTTAGCTACTTTGCTCTTCTGCTCACTTTCCGTGTCTATAACAATGCTCTTGCGTTCCTTATACTTATTTACAGCTTCTAAAAATACTTCTCCATATTTTGCAAGCTTAGCTTCTCCTATACCCTTAATGTTCAACATATCCTCCAAACTGCTAGGCATATATTGACTTAGTTCCTTAAGTGTACTATCTGCAAAAATAATATAAGGCGGAACCTTTTCTCTCTCTGAAATTTCTTTTCTCAGTGCCCTTAACTCCTCAAATAGGGAATCCTGAGTTACAGTTTTTTGCTTCTTCTTTCTTACCTTTTGGAATACTTGTTCCTTTAGCTTTAAAACATCAATTGCCTTTTGCCTCAATCTAACCATTGGAAACTGTCCTTCAGTCATTATTAAGTATTCATCTGCTATAAGTACATTTATTAAATCCTTAATTTCTTGAACTGTGTAATTTTTCATTATTCCATAAGTAGATAATTCATCAAACCCAAGCTCATAAATTTTCTTATTTTTAGAGCCCCTAAGTACCTCTGCTATTAGTGTTGTTCCATAGCGTTCTTTCATTCTAAGTATGCAGGAGAATATCTTCTGAGCATCTATTGTAATATCAACCAGCTCTCTGTCATCATTACAGGTGCTGCAGTTGCCGCAGTTTTCCTTAACATTCTCTTCGCCAAAGTATTCTAATATATATTTTCTAAGGCACTTTGGTGTATGGCAATAGTCAACAACATTCTGCAGTCTTTTATATTCAAATCTCTTTCGTTCTTCATTCATCATGTTTTGTTCTATAAGATACTTTTGGAGAAGTACATCCTGCGCGCCGAAAAGTAAGATACACTCACTAGGTTCACCATCTCTTCCAGCACGACCAGCTTCTTGATAATAAGCCTCCATATTTTTAGGCATATTATAGTGGATTACATATCTTACATTAGATTTATCAATACCCATTCCAAAAGCATTAGTAGCTACCATAATCTTAATATCATCATATAAAAAAGCTTCTTGATTGTTTACTCTTTCCTCATCGGATAAACCTGCATGGTACTTGCCTACTGAAAAGCCTTTATCCTTAAGCCATTCATAGGTTGATTCTACCTCTTTTCTGGTGGCACCGTATATAATACCAGTTTCAGCTTTATTTTCTTGCAGGTATTGAAGTATATATTCTCTTTTATTCTCTCCTCTTATTACTGAAAAGGTTAGGTTTTCTCTATCAAAGCCAGTGGTAAATACCGCTGGGCAATTTAGCTGAAGTAATCTTATGATATCATATTTAACTTCTTCTGTTGCAGTAGCTGTAAAAGCTGTAACCACTGGCCTAGTGTCAAGTGCTTTTATGAATGAGGCTATTTGTCTATAGCTTGGTCTAAAATCATGCCCCCATTGTGAAACACAATGAGCTTCATCAATTGCTACTAGTGATATATTTAAAGTTTTTACAAGAGAACAAAACGCTTGTGACTCTAATCTTTCTGGAGCCACATAAATTAGTTTAAAATCCCCCTGGGCTGCATTAAAAATTCTTTCTTCTACTTCAATATTGCTTAAAGAACTATTTATATAAGTTGCTGGTACTTCAAGTTCGTTTAGTGTATCAACCTGGTCCTTCATCAAGGATATAAGTGGTGATATAACAAGAGTAACACCCTCAAATAAAAGTGCTGGCACTTGAAAGCAGATGGACTTTCCTGCTCCTGTGGGCATTATAGCTAAGGTATCTCTATTATTTAAAATACTTTCAATAACTTTTTCCTGTCCTGCTCTAAAGTTATCATATCCAAAATATTTTTTTAAAACAGCTTTTGCGTTCTCTATCATTTATTTTCTCTCTTTCCCTTGTTTTTCACATATAATTATATCCATTAAAAATTTTTTATTCAAATTGAAATATTACTTTTATTATTGGGATTAATCTTTTCTTAGTTAAAAATAAATATATAAATATTAAAATATATAAATATTTACTGTAAAAATCTAAATTTAACTAAAAACTCCTAGTTTAGATTTAACAATATTACTTAAAATAATATGTGTAGAGAAATAACTCAAGGAGGTTTTAATATGTTTGAAATGGCTCCTTTCAGAAGAAACAATAATTTAGCTAAAGGAAATGACTATTTTACCAAGCTATACACAAACTTCTTTGATGATGACTTTTTTAATTCTATGTCTGAATTTGATAACGCCACTGAAGGAAATTTGAGAATTGATTTAAAAGAAACTGATAATAACTATTTAGTTGAAGCTGACCTTCCTGGTGTTAAAAAAGATGCTATTGATATTGAGTATTCCAACAATTATCTAACCATAAATGCTAAGAGAGATGAAACTGCAGAAGATAAAGCCGAAAACTATGTAAGAAAGGAAAGACATTACGGAGAATATAAAAGAAGATTTTATGTGGATAACGTAGATGAAAACAAAGTTGATGCTTCCTTTACTGATGGTGTCCTTAAAATTACTCTACCAAAAGTTCATAATGAATCAGTTAATAGAAAAAAAATTAATATTCATTAAACGAAAGAGGTGCAGCCAAGGCTGCACCTCTTATGTACTTATTCTTGATGAATAACATCCAATCTTCCAAACTTACTGAACTGTCCAAGCCATGCAAGCTTTACAGTTCCAGTTGGACCATTTCTCTGCTTTGCTATTATACACTCAGCTACGCCTCTATCTTCTGATTCCTTATTATAGTACTCATCTCTATATAAGAACATAACTAAGTCAGCATCCTGCTCAATAGATCCAGATTCTCTAAGGTCTGACAGCATAGGTCTATGGTCTGCTCTCTGCTCAGGAGCACGAGAAAGCTGAGAAAGTGCTATAACAGGGCACTGCATTTCTTTTGCTAAAGCCTTTATAGATCTTGATATTTCTGAAACTTCCTGCTGCCTGCTTTCGCCTCCGCTTCCAGTACCAGCGGTCATAAGCTGAAGGTAGTCTATAAGTATCATGTCTATACCATGCTCCATTTTTATTCTTCTACATTTAGAACGCATTTCCATTACAGAAACACCGGCAGTATCATCAATAAATATCTTGGAACCTGCTAATGGTCCTGAAGCTTTAGCTATATTCTCCCAATCCCTATCGTCCAGATTACCTGTTCTAAGCTTAAGCATATCTACGTTAGCCTCTGCACATAAAAGCTTATAAGCAAGCTGCTCCTTTGACATTTCTAGAGAAAATATTACTATGCTCTTATTTGCTCTTAGCGCAGCATATTGGGCAAGGTTAAGTGCAAAAGTTGTCTTACCCATAGAAGGTCTGGCAGCTATAAGCACCATATCACCCTTTTGAAAACCTGAGGTCTTACCATCAAGCTCTGGAAAGCCTGATGGTACACCAGTAAGGTCTCCCTTATTGTTAAACATCTTCTCAATTTGAAGAAAGCCTCTTTCAAGCACTACATTCATAGGCTCAAAGTCACTGCTGCTCTTTTTCTCAGCAATATTAAAAATTCTTTTTTCAGCTAAATCCATTACGGAATCCACATTATCCTGCTTATTATAGCTCTCCTCAATTATTTCAGTTGAAGCTCTAATGAGCTTTCTAAGAGTAGCCTTGTCTTCTACAATCTTTATATATGAATTTAGATTAGCTGTTGTAATAACAGAAGTACAAATTTCACTAATATAAGTTAGTCCTCCTGCTGCCTCAAGCTTTTGAGAAGCATTCAATGCTTCTGTTAATGTTACAAGGTCTACTGGAATATCCTTTTGATAAAGCTCTAATACTACATTAAAAAGAATCTTGTGAGCATCTCTATAGAAATCCTCGCTTTTTAGAGCTTCCGCAGCTGAAGCTATGGCAGTTCTATCAATAAGCATGGCACCAATTACGCATTGCTCTGCTTCAATATTATGAGGTAAACTTCTGAGAGGAGTCTCCATTTAAATCCCTCCCTTAGCCTAAAATACTATTTTCATTAATTGTTCAATATTATCTACAGATTTAACTTCAATATCTGTAAGTCCACTTGGAACCTCTTTTAAGTTATCCTGTGGCACAATAACTGTCTTAATACCTTTTCTTCTGGCTCCATAAATCTTTTCAAATATTCCACCTACAGGCTTAACCTTCCCCCTCAAGGAAATCTCACCTGTTATTGCGATATCTTGTCTTAAAGGCTTTTCTAAAAGTGCACTTACTACACATACTGTAATTGCAGCACCAGCTGAAGGTCCATCTATTTTACCTCCACCTATTACATTTACATGTATATCATAGTCTTTAATATCCTTATCAGTTAACTTTCTGATTACTGAGGCAGCATTAAATACAGAATCCTTTGCCATACTGCCAGCAGTATCATTAAACCTAACCTGTCCAGTTCCATTTTCTTTAGCAGGGAAAACTGCTGCTTCTATCTCTAGAGTAGAACCTATATAACCACTAACTCCTAGTCCATATACATGTCCTATCTCTCTGCTGCTAGCTTCCTTAATATCCTCATAAGGTGTTAATCTGCTAATAGCTATTACTTCGTTTAAATCCTCATGAGTAAGCTTTATCTTATCATCAGCCTTATCTTCATTATTATAAAGTACAT
This sequence comes from Clostridium omnivorum, assembly GCF_026012015.1. Lineage (NCBI taxonomy): Bacteria > Bacillati > Bacillota > Clostridia > Eubacteriales > Clostridiaceae > Clostridium > Clostridium omnivorum. The sequence continues at coordinate 2,008,555 of NZ_BRXR01000001.1, forward strand.
ATCCATATACATCTGCAAGGATATTAACGGCTTTTCTTCCCTCTATGGTATATCTGCTTATTTCCTTAGCTAATCCTTCTTCTAGCTCAATATTGAGCTTATCAGCAGCATTTATTACTATTTGCTCTATGTCTACTGCTGAAAGAGGTTCAAAATATACTTCTGTGCACCTTGAGCGAAGTGCTGGGTTTATATCTCCTGGTTCTCTTGTGGTAGCACCAATAAGTACAAAATCTGCTGGTGCTCCATTGTCAAATAAATATTTTATATATTTAGGAATATTCTCGTCATCTGGGTCATAATAAGAAGATGTAAATTCTACTCTTTTATCTTCTAATACCTTTAAAAGCTTATTTTGAAGTATTTCGTCAAGTTCTCCAATTTCATCGATAAATAGTACCCCGCCATGAGCTTCTGTAACTAATCCTGGTTTTGGTTCTGGAACCCCTACCTCAGCCAAGTCTCTTTTGCTTCCTTGATATATAGGATCATGAACAGAACCTAGCAGTGGATTAGTAATCTCCCTTGGATCCCATCTCAAGGTAGTTCCATCAACCTCAACAAACTTTGCTGTTTCTAAAAAAGGAGTATGCTTTAATCTTTTAGCTTCCTCTAATGCAAGCCTAGCCGCAGTGGTTTTTCCTACCCCTGGAGGTCCATAAAGTATTATGTGCTGAGGATAAGGTGAAGCCATTTTTGATAATAGAGATTTAATAGCTCTTTCCTGTCCAACAATTTCACTAAAACACTCAGGCCTTAACTGAGACATAAGACTTTTCGTAAGCTTTCTAGAATCTAAAACCTCTAATTGAGCATACTTTTTAAGAGTCTTTGCATTTTCTGGACCCTTTTGCTTTCTAAGTATCCCCATTCTTATTTCATCTACATACTTTTCTTGCTTTTCAAGTAAGCTGGCTTCAACTTCCTTTTCCAGCTCATTTTGTATATATCTTTTAGCTGTAGCATCAACTATATACTTATTTGTACTTTCTATAGCCTCATGAATATTCTTTTCAGTTGGAATTTCACTAAGCCCTTTGCCATCACTAACTATTTTATTTAGAGCATAAATTCTCTTATATACATCTCCACTATGGATATAACCCTGAAGTTTGTACTTTATTATTCTTGACTTTACAGCCCCTTCATCAAGTACTCTATTTATAATTTCAAATAATACATCTATTTGTGACTCCAATGGTATAGTATCTAGTGCATCTTTATTTTCTAAATCGATTTTAAACTGTGACTTCACTGTTTTTCCCCCTCTAGTTTCTGTGGAGTATATACTATTTATCCTTGCTCTAAACTTAAGTCTGTTGACCTATTACTGTTCTAAAATAACAACTTTTATTTTAGTAGAAACTTCAGGATAAATCTTAACTTCCACTTCATATGTTCCTAATTGTCTGATTGTATCAGTTACAATTTTTTTCTTATCTATACTTACTTTATATTGTTTATTTAGCTCATCTGCTATATCTTTGCTTGTTATGGAACCAAATAGTCTTCCGTTATCTCCGGATTTACCTATAATTTTAACTTCTTTTCCTTTAAGCTCATCAGCAAGCTTTTGAGCAGCTTCCAGTTCTGCAAGCTTCTTTCTTCTATCTGCTTCCTTCTTTTGATTTAAAACATTCATATTTGCAGTTGTAGCTTCCTCTGCTAATTTTCTTGGAAACAAGAAATTTCTTGCATGCCCGTCTGAGGCATTTACTATATCACCTTTTTTACCTAAACCTTTTACATCTGCTAATAAAATTACTTTCATTATTTGTCACCTTCCCCTAAGTTTTTATCTATAGCTAATTGCAATTTATCTAATGCATCTTCAGTAGATACATTTTCAAGCTTTGCTCCAGCCATAGTCATGTGCCCGCCTCCGCCTAAAGCTTCCATCATAAGCTGCACATTTATGTCTCCAAGTGACCTTCCGCTGATAAATACCTCATTATCTATTTTAACAATAACAAAGGACGCTTGGATACCTGTAATATTTAGCAGCTCATCCGCTGCTTGTGCAGCTAATACAGTATCTTCAATTTCTGGAGGACATATTGCTATGGCTATGTTATTTTTTACCTTGGCAGCTTTTATAATTTCTGCTCTCTTTAGGTAAGTATTTAAGTCTTCAGAGAATAACCTCTTAATTTCTATAGTGTCTGCACCTAACCTTCTTAAAAATCCTGCTGCCTCGAAAGTTCTTACACCTGTTTTAAAATAAAAGTTCTTGGTATCTACACAAATGCCAGCAAGTAGTGCCTCTGCCTCTATAGGTTTTATTTTAGGATTCTCTATCATATATTGCAGCATTTCAGTAACCAGCTCTGAGGTTGAAGAAGCATAAGTCTCTATATAACTTAGCACTGCCCCCTCAATAAAATCTGGCGAACGCCTATGATGGTCTATTATTACTATCTTTTTGCATTCCTTAACCACATCGATATTTTGTACATAGCTTTTATTATGGACATCTACCACAATTAATAAACTATTCTCATCCATTATATCTCTGCAGTAATCTCCATCTACAAACACATTATCGTAATCTGGATCCTCTTTAAGCTTATTAAGTTGATATTCTATATTACTATTGTTTTTACCTTCTAAAATAATATAGCATTCCTTATTGAGAAGTCTTACAGCACTATAAATTCCAATAGAAGCCCCAAAGCAATCAGTATCAGGCATCTTATGTCCCATTATAAACACTTTACTGCTGCCCTTAATTAAATCCATAAGTGCATGGGATATAACCCTTGCTCTTACCTTAGTTCTCTTTTCCACTTCTTTAGTCTTTCCACCATAGAAAGAGAGCTTCTCAACATTTTTTACAACAACTTGATCACCACCTCGACCAAGTGCTAATTCCTTAGCAGAAGTGGCAAGTGCAAAATTCTCCTGTGGAGTTTTTCCTCCACGGCCTACTCCCATACTTATGGTTACTGCAAGTGTATTCCCATCATTGATTTCTCTTATTGTATCTAATATATCGAACTTCTTATCCATTTCTTTATTGATAGTTATTTCATGAGCAACAAGTACATATTTACTGCTTGAGTACTTTTTCAGCATTCCATTTATACTCTGCGCATAATTATTTATTGTTCTTTCTATATCAGCTATAAGCTGAGGTCTTTTATCTTCCTCAGTAGTCTTAACTACTTCATCTAAATTGTCTACCTCTAAAAGCATTATAACTTCTCTTGAATCCTCTATACTCTTTTCCAGTTTTACTTGTTCAGTAGTATCATAAAAATATAATAGAATTATCTTTTCAGTATCGCCCTTATTGTCGTCAGTATCAACTACACTTGAATGAATATCATAGTATTTATTTTTAAAATTAACATGTCTAAAAACACTCTTCTTTTCATCCAAAATATATCTTACATTTATATCTTTAATAGTATCATTTATACTTCTGCCAAGAATTTCCTCACCCTCAAGCATATTAGAGAAGTTTTGATTATACCAAGCTACATCGCCTTTAGTACCTACTATAACCAAAGGAAATGGAAGATTAACCAGAGTGCTTCTTGTAGCAATATCAAGCTTTGAGGAAAAATCCTCAATGAACCTATTCCATTCATCTTTTTTTACTTTAGAGTGTTTAATATTATACACAACGAGTACTGTATATAATGCCAGTGCTGCAAAGCCAACAATAAAGTGGCCATAGAAAAACATCACTAAAATGCCTAATGCAATAATCAGCATATATACTCTATTACTAGTGGTAAAATCATTATATTTATTATCCATCACATTTCCCCCAATTAAATTCCGAAAATCCTATTTGGGTTTATTTTTCTAAAATCCATAAGCATGTCAATTAATCCTACATAAAAGAATATTTGTGAAAAAACAGGATTAAGGGCTGTAAAAACTATTATTAAAATAATAATAGGTCTTTGAAGATTAAATTTATTTTTTAAGAAATATACTACAACAGACATCCCTATTATGAGAAATACAAGTTGCATAATATATGTTGCTGAATAAAATATATACTCACCTGCAGGAATACTCTTTTTCATAAGAATGATTCCTATTAAAACCGGCAGCAATATTATAACACCAACTCTGCTGTCTAAATATAACCTTGAAAATGATGTCATAGGCTTCATTTCATATTTGAATCTTTTTAATATAGCCTTTGAAAACACATAGTTAACATAAGCAGACATAAATGCTTGAATTATAAATCCTGCCCCTAGAAGCCTCATTATATTTTCAACAGAAAACATTGAAGTTAACATATCAAGCTGCTTTAGCTGGTCCTGTGTCATTCCAATATTCTTATACATATCTTTAAGCATATCACTGGACATTTTCATAGCAGTATTCATATCATTTATGCTTTTAGTAATAAATGAAGTAAAAGTAGTTTTTTGTATAAGTGCTATAGTTAATACTATAGTTAATACAGAAACTACTAAAGAAACCAAACTTAACAATAGTATAGTAGTTGAAGCTTTAGTTTCTTTTTTAATACAATATCCAAGAGTAATTCCGATTAATCCAAATGACAGGGCTGATAAAAGCGCCGTAACTGGATTAAACATCATAGCTGTTAATACTGTACTTACTACTATGGCTGTTATAGCAACTTTATATCCATGACGGATATAAAGTAAAGTAACAGGTACCGGAAGCATTAATGTTCCAACCACAGAGATAACTGGAACATACCCTGTAATAAGCATTAATATTACGATGATACCAGAAATTAAACCTGCCTCTACAATTGCTTTTGTGTTGTAAACTCTATTCTGCATTTTTTCCTCCGTTAATTTCTCTCTTTAAGGTGATTATATAATCTGCTTAGATGCCTCCCATTTTTCTCAATCTCATCTTCTGCAATTATGCCCACTTTTAAACTTTTTTTCGTATTTTCATCAACTTCAAGAAAGGAATAGCCTAATTTTTCTGCAAGTATATATAATATTATTATTGCCCCGGAAATGCAATCTAAAATTGCTTCCTGTGCAACATTACTACCTCTTGTTAATAATTGAAAGAACTCACCTATTGTAACAAGGAGCTGCGCCTTTAACTGCTCTATAACCTTTACATTAGACATTATGTTAAATTCTTCTCTCTTCATTTGAATATCCCCCTCTAAAGCCCTATAAATCTATTTTAGTTATTTTTGAATATTAATGCAACTATGTATTGCTTTAAATACCAAAAACTTGAAATTGTATAAAATATGTCTCTCACTTTTTACAATAATACTACAATTTTCTTTTTCTTTATTTTTAGATTATACAGCTAAATGGCTAATAATAATATACATCTTAAATAAAATGCACATAAAAAATATTATGCAAAGCCCTATACACTTGTATTTATCTATTATAAGAGCCTTCCTTGGTAATAAAAATCTCTATCTATTGATATTGAATTGCATATTTACCTATATTCATTTATCAATTGATAATTAATGTTCATATATAAATCGCTAAAATTGTTGAAAAATAGTGCTTTTCTTTTTATATAAAAGTGTGTTATATTATTAGTTGATAAAAAAATGAAGGAGATCTTAATATGGGTAAACATCAAGCGGCTTTATTGTCTATTTTTTCAAATTCTATACTCATTATATTTAAATTAATAGCCGGTATATTCATGGGTTCTATCAGTGTTATTTCTGAGGCCCTCCATTCTGGTATAGATTTATTAGCAAGCATTATAGCCTTTTTCTCAATCAGAGAAGCTTCGAAGGTTCCTGATGATGAACATCCCTTTGGCCACGGAAAATATGAAAACGTATCAGGTTTTGTTGAAGCGATTTTAATCTTTTTAGCAGCTATATTAATTATTTTCGAAGCTGTAAAAAAGATATTACATGGAGCTACTATTGAAAATACAGGTGCAGGTATTTTAGTAATGCTTGTTGCCACCTTAGCAAATTTTATTATATCAATGCTTCTTTTAAAAATAGCAAAGAAGACCGATTCAATAGCTCTTGAGGCAGACGGAATGCACCTTTTAACAGATGTTTTTACTTCCATGGGAGTACTTGTAGGTTTAGTTTTAGTTAGATTTACAGGATTAAAAATAATAGATCCAATAGCTGCTTTACTTGTAGCTATTCTAATAATAAAGACTTCAATAGACATGACTAAAAAGTCCATTGTTGACTTAGTAGATAGCAAACTTCCCGAGGAAGAAGTTAATAGAATAGTAGATATAATAAGCACTTATCCTCAAGTAAAAACCTATCACAAATTAAGAACTAGAAAAAGCGGACAAAGAAGAGAAGTTGATATTCATCTTAAGTTAGACGACTCCACCTCACTAACCGAGGCACACAGTCTCTGCAATGCTGTTGAACAAGATATCAAAGCTCTTTTCCCTGAATGCTATGTGCTCATACATATTGAGCCCTATAACAATTTAAACTATTCAGAAGTATAAAAAAACGGCACTAAGTGCCGTTTTTTTAATGTGTTCCTAATATTCCAAGTTCTCTACATTTCCTTTCTACCCTCATAAATATCCAATTTCCAATAATACAAAAGCCAAACATTGCAATTATTATAATTAAAAACTCATTTTTTAGTGGTAACAAGGAAGTTTGATTTATTAATATAGCTCTGCTGCTATCATAAATATAGGTAAGCGGAATTGCCATTGATATAAAGAAGAACCCTCTTGGCATTACTTTTACCGGAAAATACCCCCCCGAAAAAGCTGATATTAGAGAATTTGCTATATCTATTATTCCATTAGCTTCTTTAGCCAAAAGTACTAAAGCTCCTATAGCCATTCCAAGTCCCAGCATTCCTATTATTCCTGGTATAAGAAAGGCTATAGCCATAAGCATTCCATTAGTTATCCTAAAGCCAAAGGCAAAGTAACATACAACTCCGGTTAGAATTATTTCGAAGGTAGTGGCACAAAATTGAAATAAGCTTTTACTTATCATAAGTACTATCCTATTTACTGGAGCACTCCAATTTGACTCCAATACCCCCTGTCTCATCTCTTCCTTCATAGAAAACCCCATTACCCAGAACACTGTAGAAATATAAGAAGATATCATATATCCTATAACTAAAAAGCTCATGTAGTCTGAGTTGCCAGAATATTTTTCAAAGCCAATTAGTCTCCCTCCGTTGGAGAAGCTTTTACTCATAAAGTAAAAAGGAGTAAGCCATATCAAAGGATCAAACAGTGTCATTATAAAATTCACAGGATATCTAAAATATATTTTCATGCTTATTTTAAATCTTGCCCTAAAAACCCTTAAAATATTTTTTATATTCATAGCCACTCCCCCTAAAACCTTTCTAGCGACCCAGATTCTTTTACTTTGTTTTCTATAAGAATAAACGCTAGCCTGCCTAGTATCAAATAAATAACCCCTTCAATAATGCACATCAATATGTTGTTTGATGCTTCATATAGGCTTTCACCATTGACCATAATTTGTCTTGTTGCTTCAATTCCAAAAGTAAATGGAAGTCCTTTTGCTAAAACATTCATCCAGTGAGGCATTATACTTACAGGAAATGTTATGCCGCAGAGTATCATCATTAATCCTCTAGCCAAATTAACAGCAGCATTTGCTTCCTTAGCCCATAATATTAAGCTTGCAAACACTGAACCAAATCCATAAACCCCTGGCAGCATTATAATGAACATAAGCAGCCATAATGCAGCATTACCAGTAAAATGTACTCCATAAATAAACCTGTATTCTATTACAGATATTACCGTTATAATAATTGATTGAAAAATGCATATCATACCGCTGCCGATAAGCAAATCAAATTTATTTATTGGACACAGCCAATTAGACTCTAGTGTTCCCCTCATCTGTTCATCTCTAAGACTAGTACTAAAACTCCACATTGTAGTATTCACCCACATCCACGCCATAGTTCCCACAACTATAAAACCCACAAAGCTATTACTGCTTGTAATGTTCTCAAACCCTTTAAGTCCCGATCCATCAGGACCCACCATGCTTAAAGCACTTAAAATATACATTAGCGGAAAGATTAGCGGCCATATAATTAGCTGTATAATCCAGGTTGGGTATCTTACTAATTGGACAAATTCTTTCTTTGCAACAGCATATATTGCTCTTACTCTTCTCATGCTTTCACCTACTCTCTTAAGCTCTTTCCTGTTAGATGAATAAAAACATCCTCAAGTGAAGGTTCCAGCACATTAATATTTAAAATTTGGGACTTATTTTTAGATATGATGTCAATTATCTTTTGAATTATGGTGTCTCCATTGGTGTGATGTATTGTAAGTGTATAATTTCTCTTTTCAGAATCATAATCGCTTTTTACCTTTTCTATTTTTGGTATATCCTTTAATTCATTTATTAGTTTATCTTCAGCCTTATTTACCTCTATTTTTATGCATTTTACTTCATTTAAACTCTTCTTTAAGTTTTCTGGAGTATCTAGAGCTATGACCTTTCCCCCATCTACTATTGCAATCCTATCACATAAGAAGTCCGCTTCTTCCATATAGTGAGTAGTTAAAAGCACAGTTCGCCCTTCTCTCTTTATGTCTAGAATTATTTCCCTTAAGTTGAGAGCTGACTGTGGGTCTAAGCCTAAGGTTGGCTCATCCAGCAAAACTACAGGAGCATTAGGTATTAGCGCTTTACCTAATGCCACCTTTTGCTTCATTCCAGTAGAAAACTTTTCTACTAATACATCTGCTTTATCGGATAACTCAAGCCTATTAATTATATCCTCAGCCCGTTTCTTTCCTTCTTTTTTACTGCAGCCGTATAGAGATGCAAAGTACTCTAAGTTTTCTCTTGCAGTAAGTTTCCAGTACACGCTTCTATCCCCTGCCAGTACTGTTCCTATATTTGAGAGAGCTTCCATTGGTTTTTTATCTACATCTTTGCCCATTACTGTTATTTTTCCGCTGGTTGGTCTCAAAAGTCCCGTAATCATCTTAATTGTAGTAGTTTTTCCTGCCCCATTAGGACCTAGAAGCCCAAATATTTCACCCTTAAATATATCAAAACTTATACCATCAACAGCTTTGAATTCTTTCTTTTCTATAGTCCTTAAAAGTTTTTTCTTTCTAGTAATGAAAGACTTTCTAATATCTTTAACCTCTACTGCCTTTTCCAATTCCCATACCCCCAAAAGTGTTAATTACAATCTAACTTGGTTATTTACCTTTCCGTCACCTTCAATATTCAAGTTCTCTTTGTATTCAACTGTCTCTATTACACAGCCCTTTCCTACAACTACCCTATTACCCCTTACTATCTTAGCATTAGTATATTCTATATATATGTCATCGCCTTCAATAACATCAGTATTTAAACATCCGCAATGCCCCAAGAATAATGCTTTAAAAACCTTATTTAGAGCAAATAACCCATCATTTGATTCTCTTACCTTTATAGTTTCTCCGCCTATCTCTTTAGCAGTACATTTTCCTCCAACTCTTATATCGATATTTCCAGCATTAAGAAGTCCACCAATATTAAAACCACCCCTTGCACTAAAGGACTCTGACTCACAGTCACCTTTAACAGATATACTTCCTGATATTTCTACGCTATCCGCATTTACATTTCCATTTATATTAGAAGAGCCTGATACTCTTAACTCTCTAGCTTTTAAGTCCTTCTCAACATGAGCCGAACCAGATACCCCAAAGATCTTTACATTTACATTTCCATCAATATTTGATGATCCACTTACTTTAACTTCACCGCCAACTATATCTCCAACAACCTTTGATGATCCACTTGTTTTAAAATCTTCACACTTTAAGTTTCCTTCTAATCTACCTGATCCGCTTATATGAAATTCATTGCAGTCCACATCTCCATTTATTTTTCCAGATCCACTTATCTTTACCTCATCATATAATCCTCCGCCAGCTGAACCTGAACCAGATATCTTTAAATTTTGTCTTTGAATATTTTCCATAATATAACCCTCCTATTTTATACCTCTTAAATATTTTTTTAATTTGACTTATATCTTTAGCTTTAATTCTTCGATTGCTTTTCCTACATTAATGTTAATGACTAGCTTTGCTGCATCTTCTATGACTAACTCATAAGGATATAAAGTAATAATACATATAGAAATACCAAACTTCCTAAATAGAATTATTTCACAATCTCTAGCTTCGAATTTTTTATAGTTCTTTTCTATTGTATTTAAAATATTTTTACCTTCCTCTAGACTTACTTCTCCTGAACTCAAACAACTTTCCAAAAGACTTATGTATAAAATCTTTTCAAAAGAAAATACCTTTGTTTCACCATGAATACCTTCATAAATTTCTAGAGCCATTTGCGAAACAATGTTCCTCAATTTTAACTCATCTTTGCTTAGAAGCACATCAGCTAGTTGCGGAGAGAACATATCTGCAATATCATCTAAGGACAGGTCATCCTTCATATTTTTAATTTTATCTATTCTCTCTAGAATTTTATTTTTAGGAAAAAAAGTTTCCTGACCTGTAAATGTAGATTTTCTTATAAACCAATCATCAGGTATAAGGCTTTTCCTCTTCCATCTATATAACTGTCCATAAGATATATTCGCATAATCTAGTAAATCTTTTTTTGATATTAGCTCTTCATCCATACCTTACCCTCCTTCAGTTTTCTATAATAGGCAATTATAAATTATTGCATCTTTTGTATCTCACAGTATAAGTGTAACATAACACTGTTACGCTGTAAATATGTTTGTAAAAACTTTTATCCACAACTATGTGCATAACTATTCAGATATTGTGCATAAAAACAAGTATATGTTCTTAACTTACACTTTAAATTACTTATCCACAATCATTTTATTTATATTTATCCACAAAAAAATACCCACCGCAAGGTGAGTATTAATTAAAAAATAAAAAAGGTCCTGAAAATCAGAACCTTTGTTTATTACTATTCTGTAGTGAATGGTAATAGAGCTATGTTTCTTGCTCTCTTTATTGCATCTGTAAGCTCTCTTTGGTGTTTAGCGCAGTTACCAGAAATTCTTCTTGGAAGTATCTTTCCTCTTTCAGTAACATACTTTCTTAGTTTACTTACATCTTTATAATCTATAACAGCAGATTTATCAGCGCAAAATGCACAAACTTTTTTCTTAGTTCTTCTCATTTTTCCGCCGCCTCTTCTAGCTCCATCTTTTCTATCTTCTCTTCTATCCATGCTTATTCCCTCCTTACCTATTAGAATGGTATATCTCCATCATCAACTGGAGTCATATCGTCTCCAAAGATGTTATCATCCATAGATGATGGAAAATTGGCATTGTTTCCTGCAGCAGGTCTATTTCCTCCATTCATATTTCCCCATTCAAGGAATTGAACTTCTTCAGCAACTACTTCAGTAACGTACCTTTTGCTCCCGTCTTTTGCATCATAAGACCTAGTTTGAATTCTACCACTAACTGCAACAAGCTTTCCCTTGCCAACATAGTTAGCAGTATTTTCAGCTGGCTTACCCCAAACTACAACTGGAATAAAATCAGCTTCCCTTTGGCCTTCTTTAGAAAACTTTCTATCAACAGCCAAAGTAAAGGTGGCAACAGCAGTTCCGGTTCCTGGAGTAAACTTCAGTTCAGGATCCTTAGTTAATCTACCAATTAAAACTACTTTATTCACTTAAAACACCACCTATTTTTCTTCTTTAACTATAATGTGTCTTATAACACTATCAGAGATTCTGAACATTCTGTCTAGTTCTTTAGGTAATTCAGATTCAGCATTAAAGTTGATTAGTGTGTAGTATCCTTCATTAACCTTTGATATCTCGTAGGCAAGTTTTCTTCTGCCCCAGTTATCAACGTTCTCAACTACTCCACCACCATTTTCAATTACACCTTTAAACTTTTCAACGTTAGCCTTAACAGCTTCTTCGTCTAATGATGGGTGTAATATGAATATAGTTTCATACTTTCTCATTAGATTCACCTCCTCCCTTTGGACTATGGCTGTGATTTTCACAGCAGGGACTTACATCAAATTATTTTACTACATTTTAAATAATAAATCAAGTTTTTTTATTCTTCTGTAGGTATATTTTGTTTTACAATCTTTTTTATATCTTTTTCAAACTTACTTCTTTCAAGCATAACTATTCTTCCGCATCCACAGCATTTAATCTTTATATCTGCACCAAGTCTTACAATTTCCCAGTCCTTACTGCCGCAAGGATGCACTTTTTTCATTTCAACAATATCTCCAAGATATAATACTCTAGGCACTATTATTCCTCCTTTAATATTTTTGTCATTTGATACGGTATTCGAATTTTTTCTTTATTAAGTGCTTTTCTTATTTCTTTTCTAAGATCCATCTCACAATCCCATTGAGTCATTGGCTTTGCCTTTCCTACGACCCTTAATGTTATGCTATTTTCTTTTAGAGAAGATACTCCAGCAACCTTTGGTCCTTCTACCATATTTTCATTATTATCTTTGAACTTTTCACATACACCATTAAGTATTTCACTCACTTTATCTATATCCTCTTCATAAGGGATTTCCACCTCTACTAATACCCTTATATCCCCTCTTGAGTGATTTGTAACCTTTGTTATAAGTCCATTTGGTATTATATGAAGGTCTCCATTAAAATCCTTAATTTTTGTTACTCTAAGCTCTATACTTTCTACAATACCAGCTTTATCATCAATATTTATATAATCCCCAACTGCATATTGATCTTCAAACAAAATAAAAATTCCATTTATAATATCCTTAACAAGACTCTGTGCACCAAAACCTATTGCAACACCACCAATTCCTGCAAAGGTTAAACTTATAGCTCCAAAAATCTGAGTTAGTATACCAACTATTCCAAAGAAGTATACTGTATACCTAAGCATACTCTTTAAAAGAGCTTCTAAGGTTTTGCTTCTCTTCTCATTCAAGGTAAACTTCAAATTACTTTGTCTTTGTCCTTTCATAAACTTATGTATTATGCTGCTTCCCACTTTAACAAATAAATACATTAGAATAATTATTCCAGCAATTCTTATAAGCTTTGTTATGGCATAGGTGATTTGCTCTGTAGTTAGATTAAAGCTGCCTATACTTATTCCACCTTTGCTTGCATCAACATTTAGTGTAAAAAAATTTCCCATCCTATATTGTACCCTCCTGTATTCCTCCATAATGTGCTGCCTAACCATGTCAATTGCCATGGACTTTGTATTACATATAAGAGATTATCAATCCTTCATTCTCCAGTATTCCTCATTAAAATAGGCATGAAGCATTACAGTATAGCTATAATGTTACATGCCTCAAGAAACAGCTGATTTTACTATTTACTTCTATAAAACAATTAGATTCTTATAGTTCTACAGCCTTAAACTCTGAACCTTCCTTTAAATATACTACCTTTATTTTTATGCTCTCATCTTTTATTAGCTTTGCTACCGTAGGTAAATCAGCCTTATCGAACTTAAGGCTAATACCACAGCTCTTAGTAATATATGTTGGTGTAGGCATAACTATATTTTTAATGCTGTTTTGTTTTAAAATTGTCTCTGCATTCATTGCACTATGTGTATTTTCAAAAGTTATTAAATAATAATTGTCCATATTTTTATTGAATTCACTTCCCAGTTATAATTTTATTGTATTAGTAGCAGAGTTCATCGTCTCTACTATTGTATACATATTTGTAATTTCACCTATTGCTAATTTATCTTTTATTTCATAAAAGTCAAGACAGGTTCCACAAGAAAGTATATTAACGCCTCTTTCCTTTAGCTTATTGATACTTTGTAAAGAATCTGAACCTTCAACAGTAAGCTTAACTCCTGAATTTAGAAATAATATATCTGTTGGCAGCTTATTACTTTCGGATAATGCATATAAATAACTCTTCATAAGCATAGCCCCTAGCTTATCGTCACCTGAACCTAATTTATCTGATGAAACTAATATTACAAGATTGTTATTATCTAGCTCCATAACTTCACAGCCGCTGGACTTAGTAATGTTTATATAATATAACCCATCTCTTTCCTCTACACTATTTTCAAATCCATTGCTTTGAGAAAACTTAACAATGTTATTTTTAGCTACTTCATTGTCAACTATAACTTGGGCCTCTCCACTTTCTATAGAATCAAAGTATTTCTTTGTGTTTATAACTGGTTGAGGGCACTTTAATCCCTTGCAATCTAATAAATGACTCATATTATTTATCCTCCCATAATATAATATTAACTTGAATAGAGCTTAACTATTAATATACAATTATTATAGTATAGTTTATAATAGTAATATCCAATTTTTATAAATTAGATATTATAATATTAAATTTATAGCTCTAGATTCACATTAATATTATAACAGATTATTCTTTAATGAGGTTATAGGAATGCTAGAATTAATAAATATTTTAAAAGCTATTATATTTGGTTTTGCAACTGGTTTGGTAATATCTGTGCCACTTGGTCCAGCTGGAATTGAATCAGTAAAAAGAACTATTTCAATGGGCTATAGGGTGGGTTTTGTGGTATCACTGGGTGCTATAAGTGCTGATTTGGCTTATTTATTATTAATTAATGCAGGTCTTTCCAACTTGCTTGCAGCTAATAAAAGAACTGAAGCACTATTTTGGATTGTAGCTGGTATAATACTCACAATTATTGGATATGTTTCATATAAGAATAAAAAAGGTCATAAAAATTCTGCCCTTAACTTTTTTAAAAATGGTTCCTTAGGCTCTATGCCTTTTTTAACTGGTTTTTTAATTACTTTTACAAATCCAATGACTCCATCGCTTTGGCTAACTTTAAGCGGTACTGTTATCAGAGCTTGGTACTATGTTGATCTTTTTTCCTACTATGCCTTTATTTTTTCAATTTTAGTAGGTATGATTGCTTGGTTTGCACTGCTTAATTATTTTGCACTTAAAGGAAAACAAATACTTAAGCCTTCTTCAAATAAAGTTTCTTTTTTATTTGAGTACATAAATTTGATTATAGGTATCGGTTTTATTATATTTGGATTATTTAGACTTGTTATTTAACTAATAAGAATTTGGAGGTTACAAATGAAAGTTTATTTAGATAATGCTGCTACAACATACCCAAAGCCAAAACAAGTATACTCAGCTGTTATGAACTATATGACTAATATAGGAGCAAGCCCTGGCCGTGGAGGCTATAGTAATGCTTTAGAGGGCAATAGAGTAGTATTTAGGGGTAGAGAAAGCCTCATGAACTTTTTTAACTTTGACAAGCTTGAAAATGTTATTTTTACACCTAATATTACAGCTTCTTTAAATACACTAATAAAAAGTGTTGTGAAAAATGGTTGGCATGTAATTACTACATCAATGGAACATAATTCAGTGCTTAGACCTCTATCAACTTTACAAAAGACAAAAGGAATAGAACTTGATATTATCCCTTGTTCACCAGATGGCCTATTAGATGTGGAATTATTTAAGTCCAAAATTAAGTCAAACACCAGGCTTGTTGTAATGTCTCATGCTTCAAATGTTATTGGAACAATTCAACCACTTGAAAAAATTGGCGAAATTTGTAGAAAGCATAATATATACTTTATTATTGATACTGCTCAGACTGCAGGTGTTCTCCCTCTGGATTTCCATAAATTGGGTTGTAGTGCACTTGCCTTTACTGGCCATAAGAGTCTTTTAGCTCCTCCAGGTATTGGTGGTTTTTTAATTGACGATAAATTAAATGAGGAAGCAGAGGCTTTTATTGAAGGTGGTACCGGCAGTCTTTCTGAAAGTATTATACAACCAGATTTTTTGCCAGATAAGTTTGAGAGCGGTACAATGAATACACCTGCAATAGCCGGACTTATAGAAGGAATTAATTTCATTAATAATGAAGGTCTAGATTCTATTAGAGAGCATGAAGAATTTTTGTGCCAAAGCTTTATTGATTCACTTCTAAATATGAACGGTGTAGAACTTTATGGACTTAAAGATTCTAAGCAAAGAACGGCTACAGTTGCTTTGAATTTTGAACAAATAGATAATTCAGAATTAAGCTTTTTACTGGATTCTGAATATGGAATAATGACTAGACCTGGTTTACATTGCGCACCGCTAGCTCATCAAACTATTGGTACTTTCCCAAAGGGTGCTATAAGATTTAGCTTTGGTGCATTCAACGATATTAAAGATATAAATTATGCTATAGACAGCTTAAATAGGATTTTAAAAAGGATGTGATGTTATTGGATAACCTTTTAGAAAAACTGAATAAGCTTGCAGTTTTTTTTATAGCCTATACTATTATATTTTTAGTTTTCTTTAAAACATTGGGGTATACACTTCCCTTTGTTTTAGCTTTTTTATTTGCTCTGCTGCTTCATAAACCAACAAAGTATTTAATTGAAAAGTTTAAGTTTAGTAATTCTATTGCCTCACTACTTACTACATTTTTGTTTTTTTCTATAATTATTTCATTGCTATCTTGGGGAATTACATCATTAACTTCTGAAGCAATTCAGCTTGGTAAGAACACTCAATCTTACATAGTGCAAAATACTGATAATATTTCAAATTTCTTTGATAGAGCACAAAATTATTACAAAAATTTAGATCCAACAATTTTGAGTGCAATAGAATCAAATTTATCATCAACAGCTTCAAAAGCTTCAAAAACTGCTGTTGATATAACTACAAAGATGGTTTCTGGCACAGTTAGTTTTTTAGGATACATTCCTTATATTTTAATGTTAGTTTTATGTACCCTTTTGGCAACTTACTTTTTCACCAAAGATTTTACTAGTGCAAAAGATAAATTTTTAGATGTTATACCATCACATAAGTCTGATAAGCTGTTTTATGTTTTTAATGAATCAAAAAAAATGCTTGGTAATTACATGCTGTCATATATGCTTATTATTTCATTAACTTTTTTAGAAACCTTAATTGGCTTTGTTTTGCTGGATGTTAAATATGCCGTTATTCTTAGTATTCTATCAGCTATATTTGATATATTGCCTGTACTTGGAATAGGAACTATATACCTTCCACTAGCCTTAATTTATTTTCTGTCAAAAAATTATTTTGTTGCTATTTGGGTAGTCGTTTTGTATGTAGTAGTAACTATAGTTAGACAAATAGTTGAGCCAAAAATAGTTTCATCTTCCTTGGGAATTCATCCAGTACCCATACTTGCTGCAATCTTTATAGGATTAAAAGCAAATGGTGTTAGCGGTATGTTCTTCTGTATTTTTTTAGTTGTTTCCTACACCACTCTAAAAAAAGTAAATGTACTTTAATTTTTTGGCAATATATGTATAAATAACCTCCCGTTTGGATAAACTTCAAATAGGGAGGTTTTACTTATGTTAGATAAAGCAGTTATAGATTCTAGAGAGGCTGGATCTATTATTCAGCTAAGAGATATTCTTAGTAATGAATTATATCCAGTAATTAAAGATAAAAGACCTATAGTCATTCTTTGTATTGGAACAGATAGATCCACAGGCGATAGCTTAGGACCATTAGTTGGAGATAAGCTTAAATTTTTAGTGAGAGATAGGATAAGCCTATACGGTAATCTAGAATATCCTGTTCACGCTAAAAACTTATGTGACGTAATTAAGGAAATTAATCTTCAATATTCCAATCCTTACATAGTAGCAGTTGATGCATGTTTAGGAAGTTTACAAAACATAGGTAAGATCTTTGTTGAGAGCAAACCCCTTTCTCCAGGAGCTGCTATGAATAAAGATTTGCCTCAGGTAGGAGACTTAAGCATAACTGGAATAGTAAACATATCTGGAGCATTAGAATTTATGGTTCTGCAAAATACAAGACTTCATACAGTAATGATGCTTGCTGATGTTATATCTAAAGGTATCTATCACTGTGTCTTAAAAACAATTGGTGGTAAAAGAACGGAGTATAGCAAACATCAACTAGAAAACGTTGATATTTAGCATTTAGAATAGTGAACTGTATACCCTATTGTTTATTATATACTCAATTTCCTCTATGTTCTTACTTCCACAGTCAATTATAAGAGTTCCTTCTCTTCTAAAGCTGCCTTGTGGATTTAATTCTATAAGGCCACCATTTTTAAGATTGCATATAATTACGTCGCAAGGGGTATTATTGTTACTTACAACGTTATATCCTCTATTAATTAATTCACTTTTAATACTTTGTAATTCTTCAGATACACATATTATCATAAAAAAAACCTCCTTTGAGGGTACTATTCCCAAAAGGAAGTTTTTTTATTCCATTCTTTATTATTTGTTCATTGCTGTCTTTAATACTTCTTCTTCTTCTTCTGATAAATCATATCTTGAAATACCTTGGTCAATTGGTTTTGCATAAGTAGTACTTTCATTTCTTCCGTAGATACCAGTTATAATTGCACCACTATTTTCATCGTTTAATAGAGCTATTGAGAAGCTTAAATCACTTCCTACGTCTTCAAACGCTCTATATCTTACTATTGATACCTTCTGAATACATTCTTTAATTCTGTTATCCATACTGTCATAAACTTCTCTTAACTTATTTGAATCTTCTTTTACTTCATCAACTTTATCTAGATATTGAATTATAAGTTCTTCAATGTTTTTATTATTAACTCCTCTCATCAACCTTCTATACTTCTTTTCTAGTTTGTTGGTTGATTGTAGAAGTACTATAACTAAAATTAATAATATTACTACTAATAATGCAAGTCCTAGGGTTAAATATATTTGCAAACCTGAAATAGTATTTAATAAATTCTCCAACTTTCCCGACTCCTCTCTGCTGATGTTTCACGTGAAACAATTTTAGGATGAATTATATTGCTAACTATAAGCTTAGAATATCAAGTATTCTTTGCAAATCCTCTTCAGAATAATACTCAATTTCTATTTTTCCTTTGTTCTTTTTGTTAGTTAATGATACCCTTGTTCCAAAGTACACTTCTAATCTTTCTTTAATATCCTTATGATAAATATTTTCTTTTTCTTCAATTTTTTCTTTGCTTGGCTTTGATAGATCTCTAATTAGCTTTTCTACTTCTCTTACAGATAAACTTTCATCTATAATTGTTTGAGCTATCTTATATTGCAAATCATGATTTTCAATAGCTAGCAATGCTCTCCCATGACCTTCTGTAATAACTCCATCAATCAAGTATTCTTTAACCCTATCATCAAGATTTAGCAATCTCATGCAATTAGTAACAGCTGTTCTAGATTTACCTATTCTCTTAGATAATTCTTCCTGGGTTAAATTGAAATCTTCAATTAATTTTTTAAAAGCAACAGCTTCTTCAATAGGATTTAAGTCTTCTCTTTGAATATTCTCTATTAAAGAAACTTCCAAAACTGCTTTATCGCTTAAATCCATAATTACAGCAGGAATTTCTTTTAAATTTATACTTTTAGCAGCTCTCCATCTTCTTTCACCTGCTATTATAGTGTATGTATTACCATCCTTCTTTAAAACCACAGGTTGAATAACTCCGTGTTCTTTTATGGATTCAGCCAGCTGCATTATTTTTTCTTTATCAAAGTTTTTTCTTGGTTGATCTTCATTAGCTTTAATAAGGTTAATATCAATAGCAGCAATAGAATTATTCTCTTCTATTGTTTCCTCTTCAGGTATTAATGCTCCAAGTCCTTTTCCTAATCCATACTTTTTATTCACCCTTTGCCCACTCCTTTTGTCTACTTAAAAACTCCTTAGATAGTTTCTCATAGGCCTCTGCACCTTTACATTTATCATCATATAACATAATTGGAAGTCCAAAGCTTGGTGATTCTGCAAGTCTAATATTTCTTGGTATAGTTGTTTCATACACTTTATCTTTAAAATATTTTTTAACTTCTGAAACTACATCATTTGACAAATTAGTCCTTCCATCGTACATACTCATTATTACACCTTCAATTTCAAGTTCCTTGTTTAAGGATCTCTTTACTAACTGAATTGTATTAACTAGTTGACTTACCCCCTCCAATGCATAGAACTCACATTGTATTGGAATAAGAACCGTTTCACAAGCTGTAAGAGCATTAATAGTTAAGAATCCTAATGAAGGTGGACAATCGATAAAAATGAAATCAAAATCACTTTCTAGTTCTTTAATTTTATCTTTTAGTATAGTTTCTCTTTTGGATTTATTAATTAATTCAACCTCAGCTCCTGCCAACTCCATTGTTGATGGAACTATATAAAAGTTATCAACTAAGTCACACTTTTTAATTACTTCTTCTATCTTTACATCACTAGTAATCACATCGTATATCGATGCTTGCAGCTTCTTTTTATCAAAACCCAAACCACTCGTTGTATTACCTTGTGGATCCATATCTATAGCTAAAACTTTATAACCTTCCATGGCAAGATATGAACATAAATTTATATTTGTAGTTGTTTTACCAACTCCACCTTTTTGATTAAATACACATATAATTTTCAAAATTTCACCCCCTCAAGTAAAAAACGTCATATAACTATTATATATTTTAATTAGCAATAATTAAAGCATAAAAATCATAAAACCTGCTAGAAAATGCTTCTAAATAAAAAAATCCTAAGTATTTTACATACTTAGGACCTATGTTTCACGTGAAACAATTATTTTTTAGGGATTGTTACTGTAATTTGAATACTATCATCCAAATCCCTAGATGAATACTGTGCTTGAATACCATATTTATCAAATACCTGTTTTACAGTATTTATATATACTCTAGGAGCAAATATTCCTTTAATTCTCTTTTTGCCATCAGCAGCAACTTCTTGCTGACTAAGCTTTAACAATTCCTTATCAATAAGCTCTTCCGTCTTCTTTACATTTAAACCTCTAGCTACTACTATTTTTAATATCTTTAATTGAAGCTCATCACTAGGAAGTTTTAAAAGAGCTCTTGCATGTCTCTCTGTTAATTTATTTTCTAAAAGTATTAATCTTATTTCAGAACCCAACTTTAAAAGTCTTAGTTTATTAGCTATAGTCGATTGTTTTTTACCTATAATCTCAGCCAATTGCTCTTGTGTATATGAATGATCTTTTATTAAATTATAATAAGCTTCAGCTTCCTCTAAAAAATTCAAATCTTCTCTTTGCAAATTTTCAAGCAAAGCAATTGCAGCAGAATCTTTATCATTTATATCAATTATTATTGCAGGAACTTCCAAAAGTCCAGCCTTTTTTGCTGCTCTAAGTCTTCTTTCCCCAGCTACTAATTCGTATCTATCTCCAGTCATTTTCCTTACACTTAAAGGTTGAATAATTCCAAATGCCTTAATAGACTGAGCTAATTCATCAATAGTTTCATCATTAAAGTGCTTTCTTGGCTGGTAAACATTTGGTGAAATAAAATCAGTAGGTATATAACAAATATCATTTTGCATAGTAATCCTCATCCCTCTTGCATTTCCTATTTTTAACAATTCGTTAAAATTTCCTTATATTAACAATTTCTCTATATAGCTCTAAATTCCTTCTTTTTGTTCAATAATTCGTATGACAAATTGCTACATATATTAGCTATAAGAAAACTTAACAATACTAGTTTACTAAAAAAGAATATAAACTGCAAAGGTATTTTTCTTATATTCTTTTTTATTTTATTGGTTTCTTAGCTGCTGTTCCAGCCTTTCTTGGATAAACCTTTGGAGTCGCTTTTACTTTTTTCACTATAACCAAATTATGTTTTAAATCTGTATCCTCTATATCAACTTCAATAATATTTTCTATAGAACCTCCTAATATTTCAACAGCTTTTTTCCCCTCATTTATTTCCTCATCTACAGAAGGACCTTTCATTGCAACAAAATATCCTCCATTTTTAACAAAAGGAATGCATAATTCACTTAAAACAGACATATTCGCCACAGCTCGAGAAATTGCGACATCAAAATTCTCCCTATAATTATTTTCCCTAGCAAAATCTTCAGCTCTTCCGTGTATTGCTTTTATTCCTATTAACCCTAACCTATTTATTACCTCATTTAAAAAATTAACCCTCTTATTTAAAGAATCAAGTAATACCACTTCAAGATCTGGTCTCATTATTTTTAGTGGTATTCCAGGGAATCCAGCCCCTGTACCTATATCAATTAAATTCCTACAATTGTTAAGAGGTTCGAATCTGTAGGATTTTATAGAATCAATAAAATGCTTTTTTATAATTTCTTCATCCTCTGTTATAGCTGTAAGATTAACTTTTTCGTTCCATTCCTTAATCATATCTTTATAAATAATAAATTTATCATATTTATCTCTTTCAAAAGTGAGCCCTTCCTTATGGCAGGCAATATTCATCAAATTATAAAAGTCCATTTAACCCTCTCCTGTTTTATAAAGTAGTATAGAAGTAACAAAGTCACTTCCATACAAATAATATATTACTCTTCTTCCTGAGCTGTCTTAAATTTATACTTTTGCTCTAAATATATTAGTAGAACAGAAATATCAGCTGGTGAAACACCGGAAATTCTAGAAGCCTGCCCTATACTTATAGGCCTTATTTGATTTAATTTCAATTTGGCTTCGATTCTAAGGCCATTAACATCATCATATTGGATATCTTGAGGAATCATTTTCTTTTCAAACTTCTTAAATTGCTCTACTTGTTCCATCTGTTTTTGAATATAGCCTTCATATTTAGACATAATATTGACCTGTTCTTGGATATCCCTTCTAAGTTCTGGTCTCTCTGTATCTAAAGGTGCTACCATATAGTAATCTAATTCTGGTCTCTTAATTAGTTCATAAAGGCTTGTTGGCTTTTTAAGTTCAGCAGAATTTAAAGTAAATAAAAATTCATTTACCTCTCTCTTATTAGTTATTTGTAAGCTTTTAATTCTTTGGAGTTCATTATCAATAGCTTGTTTTCTTTCTAAAAAGCTTCTATATCTTTCTTCAGACACAAGACCCACTCTATACCCCATTTCTGTAAGTCTAAGATCTGCATTATCCTGCCTTAAAAGCAATCTATATTCAGACCTAGAAGTCATCATTCTATAAGGTTCAAGTGTCCCCTTTGTAACTAAATCATCTATTAAAACTCCAATATAAGCATCACTTCTACTTAAGATTAATGGTTCCTCCCCTTTTATCTTAAGTGCTGCATTTATACCTGCCACAATCCCTTGCGCTGCAGCTTCTTCATATCCCGAACTACCATTCATCTGTCCACAGCTAAACAAACCATTAATACTTTTAAGTTCAAGGGTAGGGTTTAATTGTGTTGGATCAAGACAATCGTATTCTATTGCATAGCCCGTTCTCATTATCCGAACATTTTCAAGTCCTGGTATAGTCTTTAGCATCTTTTCCTGCACATCCTCAGGAAGAGATGTAGACATTCCCTGTACATACATTTCTTCAGTATCTTCTCCCTCAGGCTCAACAAATACCTGATGTGCCAATTTATCTGGGAACCTCATTACTTTATCTTCTATGGAAGGACAATATCTAGGACCAACGCCTTCTATACTTCCGTTATACATTGGTGAACGGTTTATATTTTCTCTAATAACTCTATGAGTCTCCTCATTAGTATAAGTTAAATAACAAGACATCTGCTCTCTTTCTATATCCCTACTCATAAATGAAAATGGAACAATTTCATCATCTCCAGGCTGCTCTACCATCTTAGAAAAATCCACTGTTCTTCTGCTAACTCTAACTGGAGTTCCTGTCTTAAATCTTCTTAGTGAAAGCCCTTCGTCATGGAGGCTTTCAGATAACTCATTGGCTGGAAAAAGTCCATTAGGGCCGCTGCTGTAGCTTACATCACCAATAATTACCCTTCCCTTGAGATAAGTACCTGTAGCTAAAACAACTGCTTTGGCTGGAAAGTAAGCACCATTTTTAGTAAGTACTCCTTTAACTTTACCATCTTCAATATCTATATTAATTGCCTCAAGCTGTCTCAAATATAGTCCAGGCTGCATTTCAATAATATGCTTCATTCTAGCTTGATATTTCTTTTTATCAGCTTGAGCTCTTAATGAATGTACTGCTGGTCCCTTTGATGTATTTAACATTCTAGATTGAACATAACTATGATCAATATTAATTCCCATCTCTCCACCAAGGGCATCAATTTCTCTCACAAGATGTCCTTTTGAGGTACCACCGATATTAGGATTACATGGCATTAGTGCTACACTATCTAAATTTATAGATAAAAGCAATGTCTTGCATCCCATTCTTGCTGCAGCAAGTCCTGCCTCGCATCCAGCATGGCCTGCTCCTATAACAACTATATCAAATTCTTCTGCTATATATTTCATAAATACACCTACTTTCCAATACAAAATTCAGAGAAGATTTTATCTATTATATCTTCCTCAAGTGTTTCTCCAGTTATCTCCCCTAAACTTGACCAAGCATTTCTTACATCTATTGACGCCAGGTCTATAGCAAAGCCTGTTTCTAAAGTTCTTAGTGCAGCTTTGCAACTTTCCTCTGCTCTTATAAGTGCTTCTTTATGCCTTGTATTTGTTATCATTATGTCTTTTGATTTTACCTCACCGGAGAAAAATAATTCTTTTATACTAGTTTTCAATTTTTCTAGCCCTTCTCCAGTTCGAGCAGAGATATCAAGTACAAAATGAGGATTTAGTTCCTTAATATCCTCTCTATTAAGCTTATTATCTAAGTCACTTTTATTTAAAAGAACAATATACTTTCTGTCCTTAATATAATCAATAATTTCCTTATCTTCATCATCAAGTTCTCTACTTGCATCAAGCATAAGAATAATTAAATCAGCCTCATTAATCTTTTCCTTAGAACGTTCCACTCCTATTTTCTCTATAACATCCTCTGTTTCTCTTATTCCTGCAGTATCTATAATCTTAACAGGAACTCCCGCAATATTAATAAATTCTTCAATGACATCTCTAGTAGTTCCTGGTATGTCCGTAACTATAGCTCTTTTTTCCATTACTAGAGCATTTAGAAGAGATGATTTACCAACATTAGGCTTACCAACTATAACAGTATCTAATCCTTCTCTTAATATCTTCCCTTCACTAGCAGTATTAAGTAAAGCTTGGAAACTACCTATTAAAGTTTTAAGCTGAGAAATGGTTATTATTGAAGTTGTCTCTTCCAAATCTTCTTCAGGAAAATCAACAGTAGCTTCTATATGTGCAATTACACCTAAAAGCTTATTTCTAAGTTCTTTTATTTCCCTGGAAAGTCTTCCTTCAGATTGAGCTAATGCAGACTTCATACTTAATTCAGTTTTCGCCCTAATTATATCTATAACTGCTTCCGCTTGACTTAAATCAAGTCTTCCATTTAAAAAGGCTCTTTTAGTAAATTCACCTGGTTCGGCAGTTCTTGCACCAGCTTTTATAACTTCTTCAAGAACTCTGTTAGTAGCCAAAATACCACCATGACAATTAATTTCAACAGTGTCCTCTGCTGTAAAGCTTCTAGGGCCCTTCATAAAACTAACAATTACTTCATCAATAACTTCCTTAGATTCTCTGTCTATAATATGCCCGTATCTCATTGAGTAAGTTTTTATATCTCTAATACTTCTGTTGTTTTTGCCCACAAAAATGCTATCTACTATGTCTAATACTTTATTTCCTGATATCCTTATAATAGCAATTCCACTTTCACCCATACTGGTAGCAACTGCTGCAATAGTATCAAATTCTTTCATCATTTAACCTCTTTTGCGTATCTATTGTTTTATTTAAAAATATTATATCCTAAAAATTAAAAATGTTATATGCAAAAATTAAAAAAGAAAGCCCTTAGGCTTTCTTCAAATCTACAACTACTCTTCTATATGGTTCATCACCTTCGCTGTATGTCTCCACATAAGGATTTTCCTGTAGTGCAGAATGTATTATCCTTCTTTCATAAGGGTTCATAGGCTCTAATTTTATAAGCTTACCAGTTCTTCTAACTGTACTAGCCATCTTATCTGCAAGTCTCTTTAAAGTCTCTTCTCTCTTTTGTCTATAATTTTCAGTATCAAGTACTACTCTTCTATAGGCATAATTATTATCCTTATTCACAACAAGGCTAACCAAGTATTGAAGAGAATCTAAAGTCTCCCCCCTGTATCCAATTAAAATACCCATATCTGGACCAGTAAGGTTAATCTTAACTGCATCATTTTCTTCCTTTATTTTTATCTCAGCCTTCACATTCATAGAGTTTAGTACATCTCTTAAGAAGTTCTTTGCTTCATAAATAGAATCTCTTTTTACTGTTACTTTTATTCTAGCAGGTCTTGCTCCAATAAGCTTAAATAGTCCTTTACTTCCCTCATCAATAACCTCTACACTAACCTTATCTTCAGTAACTTTAAGCTCGTTAAGTGCACTTTTTAGAGCTTCTTCAACTGTCTTCCCCGTAATTTCAATTGTCTTCATACCCTACGACACCCACCTTCATAAATCTAATAAACCTTTATAAAAAAGTTTTCTAAGCTTTATTAACTTCAGTTCTTTCTCTATCTAGCCATTTTAAAAACTTTGTTTGACCTATTTGAATTAAGTTATTCATAACCCAATATAGTACAAGCGCAGATTTAAAGTTCCAGCTCATAAATCCCATAAAAATAGCCATTCCGATATTCATAGTACTAGTCTGCTTAGCTTGAGCGCTATCAGCATTAGCTGGAGCCATCATTAGCGATGATAAGTAAGTTGTTAAACCTGATAATATAGGTAATATCTTTAAAGCATCTGGTGAATATAAATCTTTAATCCATAGGAAAGAAACACCCTTTATAGCAGTTAAATTATTAAATACATAAAATAGTGCCCAAAGTATAGGAAGCTGTATTAACATAGGTAAACAGCCGCTCATAGGATTTGCTCCCTTTTCTTTGTAAAGCTTCATAATTTCAGCTTGTGCCTTTTGAGGATCATTTTTATATTTATCTTGTATCTTCTTAATTTCAGGTTGAACTGCTTGCATCGCAACCTGAGATCTAGTTTGTTTTATATTTAATGGTAAAAGTATTACTCTAATTATAATAGTGAAAAGTATTATAGCCAAACCATATGAATAGTTCGGATTAGTTATAAACGTACTTACACCACTATGAATGAACTGAAAAAATTGTCCTAGCGTGTTATTTAAGAATTGCAAGTTCGAAAACCTCCTAAAGTTTATTTAACCGGGTCATAGCCGCCTTTACTAAAAGGATTGCATCTTAAAATTCTCTTAACTGCCATGAGGCCTCCTTTTAAAGCACCATACTTATCAATAGCCTCTATAGCATATTCTGAACATGTTGGATGAAACCTGCATCCTACATTGCCATCAGAACTCATTGGAGAGAAAATATATATGTATCTTTTAAGCGGCGATAAAAATTTTCTATAAAATTTAATTAGTAGAATCAGAAACTTTTTCATTTTCATATAAACCTGCCTTTTTGAACAGATTCTTTAGAGCGCTTTCTATCTCAGTATAACTTTTATCTTTTGCAGCATTACGAGCAATGAAAACAAAGTCATACCCTGTCTTAAGACCTTCTCTATTAAGTCTATAGCTCTCACTAATCAATCTCTTAACTCTACTTCTAATTACACTTTTTCCAACTTTCTTGCTTACAGAAATTCCAACTCTATTTAAATTTAAACTTTTATTTTGATAGTTTTTATAAACATACAAAACCAAAAGCTGATTAGAAAAAGACTTTCCTCTTTTATATACCGCTCTGAACTCGATATTTTTCCTAATCTTTTCTTCCTTCATCAAAGTTCTTTTCTCCTTTTTTTCCTGCAATTGCAGAAAAAGGCCACTAAAGCGGCCTTATGCTGTCAATCTTTTTCTACCTTTTTGTCTTCTTCTTGCAAGAACTTTTCTTCCATTAGCAGTAGACATTCTTTTTCTGAAACCATGCTCTTTCTTTCTTTGCTTCTTTTTTGGTTGGTATGTCATGAACATTGTGCTACACCCCCTTTATTTTTTTCATGTATAGCAATTTACTTACTATCTATTATATCTCGTGAAACGAATTTTTAGGCAACACAAAATAAACGTCATTTAAAGTTTCACTATTAAATTATATATATACATTGAAATTATGTCAAGGTAGCCTTTATTGTTGATATTTTTTATATTTCTACACATTTTTTGTGGATAACTTCTTGAATAGCTACCAATGTTTTGTTATTATTAAAAAAGAAATGTGTATAATTTTTTTAAATTAAAGTTATCCACACCTGTTAATAACTTTGTGGATAACCTGTTTAATATGTTATAATATAATGGTTACTAGCTTATATTTTTTACTAATTATGCGGTTTTATTCACGGTGAATAATGTTAATATATATTTTTGTGTTCTTGTTAATAATTATAAGCACACTATTTCTATTAACATTATTATTGACATGTGAATATTTTTTTCAACATATGTCAACAAATTAAAATATGTTTATAATTTTGTTGATATGCTGTGGATTATATATTTTTCATTATAAAAATTATTTTTTGGATTTAGACTGGAGGATAAAATATGGATGGCGGACTCAAAGAACTATGGGAAAAAACCTTAAATATAATGAAGGGTGAACTTACTGAAGTCAGCTTTAATACTTGGATAAAAAGTGCTGTACCAGTTTCTTTAACCGACAATACAATTAAACTTAGCGTACCAAACAATTTTACAAAGGAAATATTAGAAACTAGGTATAAGGATCTAATAATTAATGCAATAAATATTATATCTTCAAAAAAATATAATATAGATTTCAGTATAATGACTGAAGAAACCATAGACATTGAAGATCCTAAATTAAAAAAGGACTCTAAAAATACTGTAGTTGTAAGTGATGAGATGTCTGCTACCTTAAATCCAAAGTACACTTTTGATTCTTTCGTTATAGGAAATAGTAATAGATTCGCACATGCCGCATCACTAGCAGTAGCTGAATCTCCAGCTAGAGCTTACAATCCTCTATTTATATATGGGGGAGTTGGACTAGGTAAAACACACTTAATGCACGCAATTGGCCACTATATTCTACAGAATAATCCAAAATCAAAAGTAGTTTATGTCTCCTCAGAAAAATTTACAAACGAACTTATAAACTCAATTAGAGACGATAAGAATGAAGATTTTAGAAATAAGTATAGAAATGTAGATGTACTTTTAATAGATGATGTTCAATTCATAGCAGGTAAAGAACGTACTCAAGAAGAGTTTTTCCATACTTTTAATGCCCTGCATGAAGCTGATAAGCAAATCATACTTTCAAGCGATAGGCCACCAAAAGAAATACCTACATTAGAAGATAGGTTAAGGTCACGTTTTGAATGGGGCTTAATAGCAGATATTCAACCACCTGATTTTGAAACTAGAATTGCTATTTTAAAGAAGAAAGCAGATGTAGAAAAATTAAATATATCTAATGATGTAATGGTATATATAGCAACGAAAATTAAATCGAACATAAGAGAACTAGAAGGAGCACTTATAAGAATAGTAGCTTACTCTTCTCTTACAAACAGGGAAATAAGCGTTGACCTAGCATCAGAGGCTCTAAAAGACATAATATCTAATAAACAAACTAAACAAATTACTATTGATTTAATTCAAGATGTAGTTTGCAGCTATTATAATATGCGAATAGAAGAATTGAAATCTCAGAGAAGAACAAGAAATGTGGCTTATCCTCGTCAGATTGCAATGTATCTCTGTAGAAAGCTCACCGATACATCTCTTCCAAAGATAGGAGAAGAGTTTGGAGGTAGAGATCATACTACTGTTATCCATGCATATGAAAAAATATCTGAGAGCATAAAACATGATGAAGCTCTTCAGGAAGCCATAAATGAAATAACAAAACGTATAAATCAAAAGTAATTAACATGTGTTATTAATATAAATATAATTCCTTGTGGATAAAATAACTCAAAAAATACTGACATAACAATGTGGATAAGTATTAGAAGTTTAGCAAACCTTATCCACAATTATTTTTGTCCAACTTTTCAACATTTTAAATAGCTAGGAGTAGTTATCCACATAATCACAGCCCCTATTACTATTACTACTATATTTTTAATATTATCTAACCTAATCTATACCTATAAAACCTTGTGGATAAAAAGGAGGATTTTAAATGAAATTTATATGCGGAAAAAGTACTTTACAAGAAGCAGTAGGTGTTGCACAAAAAGCAGTTACTGGTAAATCAACAATGAATATTCTAGAGGGAATTTTAATAATAGCTAAAGAAAATGAAATTACTCTAATTGGATCAGATATAGATTTAAGTATTGAAACTAAAATTAAAGCTGAAGTTATAGAAGAAGGTAGAGCAGTACTTGATTCTAAGCTTTTTGGTGAAATAATTAAGAAGTTACCAAATGATGAAGTTGAAATAACAACTGGTGATAACAACTCAGTAGAAATAATCTGCCAAAAATCAAAAGCAGTTTTAAAATATATGAGTGCTGATGACTTTCCAAGTCTTCCAAGCATTGATGAGAATATGTTATTTTCAATACCTCAAGGCATTTTAAAGAACATGATAAGAGGTACAATTTTTGCAACAGCTCAAGATGAAATAAGACCAATACTTACTGGAGTGCTGTTTGAAGTAAAAAATGGAAGACTTAATCTTGTTGCTTTAGATGGATTAAGATTAGCCTTAAAAAGCGAGGCTTTAGAAAACGATAATACTATTAGCTCAGTAATACCTGGAAAATCATTAGGGGAAGTTGCTAAAATTCTTGAGGATTCAGAAGAAAATGTTAATATAACCTTTACTGCTAACCATATTCTATTTAATCTTGGAAAAACAAAAGTAATATCAAGATTACTTGAAGGTGACTTTATAAAATATGACTCAATTATTCCTTATGAATATAATCTTAAGGTTATTGCTAAAAGAGATGAACTTTTGGATTGTATAGAAAGAGCCTCACTTATGGCCAAAGAAGGAAATACAAATCTGGTAAAACTAGATATTAAAGACGACATCATAGTTATAACATCGGATTCTCAATTGGGAAAAGCAAGAGAAGAGCTTAATATAATTATGCAAGGTGAGCCGCTTCAAATTGCATTCAATGCAAAATTCCTTATCGATGCCTTCAAAATCATGGAGGAAGAGGAAATAATATTGGAGCTTTCAAGCAGCGTAAGTCCTTGTATTGTAAAAAATAGGAATAATGATAATTGTACTTATTTAGTATTACCTGTAAGATTTTTAAGTAACTAGTAGTTTTTTATATAATTTGAGGAATAATAGAAAAATAGATATAATATTAAGAGGAGGAAAACTGTAGCTTTATAAGCTACAGTTAAAATTATGAAAGAGGTAAAAATTAACACTGAAATAATTAAATTAGATGCATTTTTGAAATGGGCTGGAATAGTGGGCCAAGGATCGGAAGCTAAAATGTATATACAAAATGGCGAAGTAAAATTAAATGGTAATGTTGAAACACAAAGGGGAAAAAAGCTTACAAAGGGAGATATTATTGAATTTGAAGGAGAAAGCTATAAAATTGTTTAATTAATAAAATTTGTATAGAACTTATATTCTCCATTATTAAGGTATTTTATGATATAATATAATATAGAGGTTTTTATGTATATTAAAAATTTGCAGCTTAAAGATTTTAGAAATTATGAAGAACTTAATATTGAGCTAAATAATGGAGTTAATGTTTTTATTGGTGATAATGCTCAAGGAAAAACCAATATTCTTGAAAGCATATATTATTGCAGTTTAGCTAAATCACATAGAACAAGTAAAGATAAAGAACTTGTAAATTGGGATAAGTCGGAAGCATATATAAAGGCTTACATAGCTAAAAGCAGATTAGATAAAAAAATTGAAATAAAAATTCGCAGGGACAGCAAAAAAGGCATAAATATTAATTCTATTAAAATAAGCAAGATTGCAGAATTAATAGGTATTTTTAATGCAGTTCTATTTTCTCCTGAGGACCTAAAAATAGTTAAGGAATCTCCTTTGTTTAGAAGAAAATTTCTTGATATGGAGCTCTGTAAGCTGAATAGTAAATATTATCATAGCTTGGTTCAGTACAATAAGGCTCTTAATGAAAGAAATATAACTTTAAAAAAATGGGGTTCCAATCTTGAAAGTGTCATTGAAGTATACAATACTCAGCTGGCAAAGTACGGAAGTTATATAATAAGAGAGAGAGTAAAGTATATTGAAATGCTAAATGAAAAGGGAAAGCTAATCCATAAGGAAATAACCTCTGGTAACGAAGAAATTCAATTTGATTATACAACTAATTTAAAAGACATTGGAAATATTGAGCAAGAGCTAAAAGAAGCTTTAGATAAAAACATCAAACATGATTTCGAAAAAAAAACAACATCATACGGACCACATAGGGATGACTTTTCAATACGTATAAATGGAATAGATACAAGAAATTATGGTTCACAAGGACAACAAAGAACAGCTGTATTAACTATAAAATTCTCATCCCTTGAAATAATCAAGGATGAGACAGGGGAATACCCTGTGTTGCTTTTAGATGATGTATTGTCTGAACTAGATTTGAATAGGCAAAAATATATATTAAATTCAATAAACAATGTTCAAACCATAGTTACATGTACAGGAATAGAAAATATAAAGAGTTACCTTGATGAACATGCAAAAATATTTATTGTTGAGCATGGTAGAATAACTGAAGAATACATGCTAAGTAATCAGTAAATTACCAATATTGGTTTTTGCAATAAGAAGAGGTGAAAGGAGGATATAGATGTTTTTACATTTAGGAGAAAATGTAGTAGTTCCTATAAAAGATGTTATTGGAATATTTGATATGGAAACATCTATGTATAGTTCTGATACTATTCAATTTTTGAGAATGGCAGAAGAGGATGGTTTTGTTGAAAGAATTACTAATGAAAAACCAAAATCTTTTATAATTGCCGAAGTTGATAAAAAAAGTAAGGTTTTCTTGTCCCCAATTTCTTCAGCTACTTTAGGAAAGAGAACCTCAATGATATACAATGAGCCTTAGGAAATAGTTAGGAGGATACTCAATGTCAGATAGAAAAGAAACTTATGATGAGAGTCAAATACAGGTATTAGAAGGTTTAGAAGCGGTTAGAAAAAGACCTGGAATGTATATAGGTAGTACTAGTTCTAGAGGACTTCATCATCTTGTTTATGAAATTGTTGATAATAGTATTGATGAAGCTTTAGCAGGATTCTGTAAAAATATACAAGTATTTATCCATAAGGATAATTCAGTAACAGTTATTGATGATGGTAGAGGTATGCCTGTTGGAATACACCCAAAAATGGGAAAGCCTACTGTAGAAGTAATAATGACTGTGCTTCATGCTGGTGGAAAATTTGGCGGTGGCGGATATAAGGTCTCTGGTGGACTTCACGGAGTTGGTGCCTCTGTAGTTAATGCACTTTCAGAAGTATGTGAAGTTACAGTTAAAAGAGAAGGACATATATGGCAGCAAAGATTTAAAAGGGGTAAGGTAGATAGTGATTTTGAAAAAATAGGTGATAGTGAAGATCACGGAACAAAGATATACTTTAAACCAGATGCAGAA
The DNA here is from genome assembly GCF_026012015.1 of Clostridium omnivorum. Taxonomy (NCBI): domain Bacteria; kingdom Bacillati; phylum Bacillota; class Clostridia; order Eubacteriales; family Clostridiaceae; genus Clostridium; species Clostridium omnivorum. The sequence continues at coordinate 2,042,066 of NZ_BRXR01000001.1, forward strand.
ATATTTGATGAAACAGAGTATGACTATGATACTCTTGCTCAAAGATTAAGAGAATTAGCATTTTTAAATAAAGGTATTAGTATAAGCTTAAGCGATGAGAGAGATGGAAAAAAAGAGTTCTTTTTCTATGAAGGTGGTATTAAGGCTTTTGTAACTTACCTAAATAGAAACAAGGAAGTACTTTATCCAGCTCCAATATACGTAGAAGGAAAAAGAGAAGATTGTGCTGTAGAGATTGCTCTTCAGTATAATGATTCATATACAGAAAATATATTTGCATTTGCAAACAATATAGATACAATCGAGGGTGGAACACACTTAGTTGGATTTAAGGCTGCTCTTACAAGGGTGTTTAATGATTATGGTAAAAAATTTGGATACCTTAAGGAATCTGATAGAAATTTATCTGGTGATGATATAAGAGAAGGTCTAACTGCTGTAGTTTCAGTAAAATTATCTGAACCACAGTTCGAAGGACAAACTAAGACCAAGCTTGGAAACAGTGAGGTTAGAGGAATCGTAGATAGTATAGTTGCAGAAGGTGTAGGAAGTTTCCTTGAAGAAAATCCTAATGTAGCTAAGATCGTAATAGATAAGGCCCTTCTTGCATCAAGAGCAAGAGAGGCAGCAAGAAAAGCTAGAGAAATGACTAGAAAATCTGTACTTGAAAGATCAACATTACCAGGAAAGCTAGCTGATTGCTCATCAAAAGACCCAGAGGAATGTGAAATTTATATAGTTGAGGGAGATTCTGCAGGAGGTTCTGCAAAGCAAGGTAGAAATAGAAGATTCCAAGCAATTCTTCCACTTCGTGGCAAAATTATGAATGTTGAAAAACAAAGACTAGATAAGATATTAGGCTACGAAGAAATTAAATCTATGACAACTGCATTTGGTGCTGGTATAGGTAAAGATTTTGACGTTTCAAAATTAAGGTATAACAGAATAATTATTATGACAGATGCTGACGTAGACGGAGCACATATTAGAACTTTACTTCTTACCTTCTTCTACAGATACATGAAAGATTTAATAGAACAAGGTCATGTATATGCAGCTCAACCTCCTCTTTACAAGGTTACAAAGAGTAGAAAAGATTATTATGTTTATTCTGATAAAGAGTTAGAAAGATTACTGCTTGAAATTGGCGGTAAGGATAACAACACTATGATACAAAGATATAAGGGTCTTGGAGAAATGGATGCTGAACAGCTTTGGGATACTACTATGGATCCAGAAAAGAGAACCCTTGTTCAATTCAATGTAGAGGATGCTATAGCTGCTGATGAAATTTTCACTATTCTTATGGGGGATAAAGTAGAGCCTCGTAGAGAATTTATAAAGGAAAATGCTAAGAAGGTAGTAAACCTTGACGTATAAAGAGATAAAGAGGTGTAACAGATGAATAATGAGGGTAAGGTTTTATCAGTAGATATAAAACAAGAAATGAAACGCTGCTATATAGATTATGCTATGAGTGTTATTGTTGGGCGTGCATTACCTGACGTTAGAGATGGACTTAAGCCTGTACATAGAAGAATACTTTATTCTATGCATGAGCTTGGTTTAACTCCAGATAAGGGATATAGAAAATGTGCCAAGGTTGTTGGAGACGTTCTAGGAAAATATCACCCACATGGTGATACAGCAGTTTATGATGCACTAGTTAGATTAGCTCAGGACTTTTCTATAAGATATACTCTTGTAGATGGGCATGGTAATTTTGGTTCTGTTGATGGTGACGGTGCTGCAGCAATGCGTTATACAGAAGCTAAGATGGATAAAATTACACTAGAGCTTTTAAGAGATATAAACAAGGATACTGTAGATTTTATTCCTAACTTTGATGGTGAGGAAAAAGAACCTGTAGTACTTCCATCAAGATTTCCAAACCTTTTAGTTAATGGATCAGCTGGTATAGCTGTAGGTATGGCTACTAATATTCCGCCACATAACCTAGGAGAGGTTATTGATGGTGTATTGATGCTTATAGAAAACCCTGAAACAACAGTAGTAGAGCTTATGACCCACATAAAAGGACCAGACTTTCCTACAGCTGGAATAATAATGGGCACAAATGGCATAAGAGAAGCATATGAAACTGGAAGAGGAAAAGTAATAGTAAGGGCTAAAACTGAGATAGAAGAAGAAAAAGGAAGACATAAAATAATTGTTAATGAGCTTCCTTATCAGGTTAATAAAGCTAAGCTTGTAGAAAATATAGCTGAACTTGTTAAAGATAAAAAGATAGAAGGAATATCAGATCTTAGAGATGAATCAGACCGTGAAGGTATGAGGATAGTTATAGAGCTTAAAAAAGATGCAAATGCAAATGTAATTTTAAATCAGCTTTATAAGCATACTAAGCTTCAAGATACCTTTGGTATAATTATGATTGCTCTAGTTAATGGTGAACCTGAAACTTTAAATTTAAAACAAGTTTTAGTTCATTACCTAGACTTCCAAAAAGAAGTTATAAGAAGAAGAACTAAATTTGAACTTGATAAGGCTGCAGCAAGAGCTCATATCTTAGAAGGTTTAAGAATAGCACTTGATCATATAGATGAGGTAATAAGCCTTATTAGGTCATCTAAAACAGCTGAAGAAGCAAGAAATGGGCTTATGTCAAGATTTGGACTTTCAGAGAAGCAAGCACAGGCTATTCTTGATATGAGATTGCAAAGACTTACAGGTTTAGAAAGAGAAAAGATTGAGAATGAATACAATGAATTAATGCAGCTTATAGCGAGACTTAAAGAAATACTAGATAAAGAAGAGTTAGTTTTAGGAATAATTAGAGATGAATTGTTAGAAATAAGAGCAAGGTTCGCTGATGAGAGAAGAACTGCTATTGTAAAGAATCATGATGAAATAGACATAGAAGATCTTATACAAGAACAAAATGTAGTTATAACGCTTACTCATGCAGGATATG
>NZ_BRXR01000001.1:2050000-2120000 GCF_026012015.1 Clostridium omnivorum
AGGTTAAGGGGACTAGTTAGCGCAAGCGAAGCTATGAACTTAAGCCCCAGTAAACGGCGGCCGTAACTATAACGGTCCTAAGGTAGCGAAATTCCTTGTCAGGTAAGTTCTGACCCGCACGAATGGCGTAATGACTTGGGCACTGTCTCAACAACAAATCCGGCGAAATTGTATTGCGAGTGAAGATGCTCGCTACCCGCGATTGGACGGAAAGACCCCGTAGAGCTTTACTGTAGCTTAGCATTGAATTTCGGTATTGTCTGTACAGGATAGGTGGGAGACTGAGAAGTAGGGGCGTCAGCTCCTATGGAGTCACCCTTGGGATACCACCCTGACAGTACTGAAGTTCTAACCACAGTCCATGAAACTGGTCGTGGGACATTGTTAGGTGGGCAGTTTGACTGGGGCGGTCGCCTCCTAAAATGTAACGGAGGCGTCCAAAGGTTCCCTCAGAGCAGTTGGAAATTGCTCGTAGAGTGCAAAGGCAGAAGGGAGCCTGACTGCGACACCCACAAGTGGAGCAGGGACGAAAGTCGGGCTTAGTGATCCGGTGGTACCTCGTGGGAGGGCCATCGCTCAACGGATAAAAGCTACCTCGGGGATAACAGGCTGATCTCCCCCAAGAGTCCACATCGACGGGGGGAGGTTTGGCACCTCGATGTCGGCTCGTCGCATCCTGGGGCTGAAGTAGGTCCCAAGGGTTGGGCTGTTCGCCCATTAAAGCGGCACGCGAGCTGGGTTCAGAACGTCGTGAGACAGTTCGGTCCCTATCCGTCGCGGGCGTAGGAAATTTGAGAGGAGCTGTCCTTAGTACGAGAGGACCGGGATGGACTGACCTCTGGTGTACCAGTTGTTCCGCCAGGAGCACGGCTGGGTAGCTATGTCGGGACGGGATAAACGCTGAAAGCATCTAAGCGTGAAGCCCACCTCAAGATAAGATTTCCCATAGCGTAAGCTAGTAAGACCCCTTGAAGAACACAAGGTTGATAGGTCAGGGGTGTAAGCGCAGTAATGTGTTTAGCTGACTGATACTAATAGGTCGAGGGCTTGACCAAATATTCTTAATCTGTTCAGTCTTGAGAGAATAACATTCTCTTAAAGGAAACTCGCTCAACAGAGTTGAGGAGTACTGATTAGTTAGCAAAATCGAAGATTTTGACTAATCATGTATCTGGTGGTAATGGCAAGAAGGTAACACCCGTTCCCATTCCGAACACGAAGGTTAAGCTTCTTAGCGCCGATGGTACTGCAGGGGAGGCCCTGTGGAAGAGTAGGACGCTGCCAGGTTAAAATGGATCTTTAGCTCAGTTGGTTAGAGCAACCGGCTCATAACCGGTTGGTCCGGGGTTCGAGTCCCTGAAGGTCCACCATACGGGGGTATAGCTCAGTTGGGAGAGCATCTGCCTTGCACGCAGAGGGTCAAGAGTTCGAGTCTCTTTATCTCCACCATATAACAGTCCGAAAGGGCTGTTTTTTTATTTTACTTTGTTTTCTTATTTAAATTTAATGTAATTATAAAGCAGACGATAAGTCTGCTTTTTTTTATTATTAAGAAGTACAAATATAATATATTAAAAATAAATCATAGAAAAAGACATTGTTATGGAAAAGAAAATAGAAATTTAGTTTTAAAAGACCATAGCGATTAATAGTATATTATATATAAAGTTATAAAGTGAATATAGTTTTTATTCAAAGAGTAAATGCAGTAACAGATATAAATAAATAGTGTATTATTTTTTAATTGCTTTTTTATAATTAAAACTGCAGTAATGGCGTTTAAGCTACTAGCTGTAGTTAAAATAAATAAAGGGGGAAAAAACATGAAAAAGAAGCTTTCAATAATTTTAACTGTTTTTCTGATTTCATCTATAGCTTTTACTGGATGTACTAAAAAGGATGAAGGAACAACAAGTACAGCTAGCTCTGATGTTATAAAAATTGGAGTATTTGAACCAATAACAGGAGCTAATGCAGCAGGTGGGGCACTAGAGGTAGAGGGAGTTAAACTTGCTAATAAGATGTATCCTGAGGTGCTTGGAAAAAAAGTTGAGCTAGTAGTAGTAGATAATAAGTCAGATAAAGTAGAAGCTGCTAGTGCTGCAGCTAGATTAGTTGAAAAAGAAAAGGTATCTGCAATTATAGGAAGCTGGGGAAGTTCTTTATCTATGGCAGCAGGAGATATAGTAAAAAAGGGAAAAGTTCCGGCAGTAGGAGCGTCATGTACAAACCCATTAGTTACAAAAGGAAATGATTTTTACTTTAGAGTATGTTTTATAGATCCATTCCAGGGTACTGTTATGGCAAATTACGCTTATGGAAAGTTAAATGCTAAAAAAGCAGCTATAGTAGAGGAAGTATCTAATGATTATGCGGTAGGTCTTTCAAAGTTTTTTACAGACTCATTCAAAAAACTAACTGGAGATGATAACTGTATAGTAGCAGTGTCAAATTACAATACAGGAGATCAAGATTTTACGGCTCAATTAACAAACATTAACGCTAAAAATCCAGATATTATTTTTGCACCTGGTAATTTTACAGAGTCAGCTCTACTAATAAAACAAGCAAGACAACTTGGAATAAAAACTCCTATTATAGGTGGAGATACATGGGAGACTCCAGAGTTTATAGATATTGGTAAAGACGCAGTTGAAGGGGCTGTATTTTCAACTTTCTTTACATCAGAAAAGCCAATAACAAAGGAATCAGAAAAATTTTTAGAAGCATATAGAAAGCAGTATAATAAGGAACCAGCAGCAGTTACTGCTCTATCTTATGATGCCTATATATTAATTTTAGATGCAATTAAAAGAGCTAATAGTTCAGACCCAGTAAAAATACAAGAACAATTAGCTAAGACTAAGGGCTTTGAAGGGGCTGCAGGTATTATAACTCTTGATGAGAATGGAGATGCAGTTAAAAATGCTGTTATAAAGGTAGTTAAGAATGGTAAGTTCACATATTTAGATACTATCGAACCTCAAAAATAATAGTTTTTAAAATTTGATATAATTCCAGTTTTTACTGGAATTATATCAAACTAAATTTATGGGTGGTGAGAATATGAGCTTTGAAATGTTTTTACAACATCTTACTAATGGAATATCCCTAGGCAGCTTATATGCACTTATTGCAATTGGTTACACCATGGTATATGGGATACTGAGACTTATAAATTTTGCTCATGGAGATATATTTATGATGGCTACATACTTTGCCTTTTTTGGTGTTGTTAGTTTTAGTATGCCTTGGTATGTATCATTTATTGCGGCTATAATTCTTACAAGTGTGTTTGGAATGATGGTAGAGGTATCAGCTTATAGGCCATTAAGAGATGCACCTAAAATATCTATACTTATATCAGCTATAGGTGCTTCATTTCTTATAGAAAATGTAGCTATTGTACTATTTGGGGGGAGGCCAAAGGCATTTCCTCAGCCAAAATTATTTACCCAAGTAGTGAAAATAGGAAGTGTTTCATTACAAAGGCTTACATTTATAATTCCAGTAGTAACTATATTGCTTTTGTTATTCTTAGTTTATTTAATAAATCATACAAAAAGTGGGATGGCTATGAGAGCAGTATCTAAAGACCATGAAACTGCTAGGCTTATGGGGGTAGATGTGAATAAAATAATATCCTTAACCTTTGGAATAGGTTCTGCACTTGCAGCTGTTGGAGGTATGATGTGGGGATTAAAATTTCCGCAGATTGCTCCACTAATGGGAATTATACCAGGATTAAAGTGTTTTATTGCTGCAGTAATTGGTGGAATAGGAAATATAACAGGAGCAGTAATTGGAGGATTTATTTTAGGAATTGGTGAAATTATGTTAGTTGCCTTTCTTCCAGGATTAACGGGGTATAGAGATGCATTTGCATTTATAGTGCTTATATTAATTTTATTAATTAAACCTACTGGAATAATGGGCGAAAAAATATCAGAGAAGGTGTAGGCTATGAAGAAAAGAAATATGATTTTAAATGCAATTTCTATTTTGCTTTTATTAGCTTTTCTTATTTATGCAAATAATAACTTAGATGCATATAAGGTTAGAATATTAAACCTCTGTGCTATATATGTGGTATTAGGGTTAAGCATGAATTTAATTAATGGGTTTACGGGACAATTCTCACTTGGGCATGCCGGTTTTATGGCAGTTGGTGCTTATACTACAGCAATTCTTACTATGCCTCAGGCCGTAAAAACTCAAAATTTTTTTATGGTGCCAATGATTAGACCACTAGATTCAATTACCATGCCATTTTTTCCAGCACTACTAATAGCCGGAATATTATCTGCTTTTGTGGCATTTTTAATTGGAGCACCTGCGTTAAGACTTAAAGGTGATTACCTAGCAATAGCAACTTTAGGCTTTGCTGAAATAATAAGGGTTATATTTACAAATACTCAAAGTATTACAAATGGTGCTCTTGGATTAAAAGGGATTCCTAATACAACAAATCTTTGGTGGAGCTTTGGAATTGCCTTTTTTACCGTGGTATTTATGGCGCTATTAATAAACAGTAGTTATGGTCGAGCGCTAAAAGCAATTAGAGAAGATGAAGTTGCCGCAGAAAGCATGGGCATAAACCTATTTAAACATAAAGTACTATCCTTTATTATAGGTGCATTTTTTGCTGGTATTGGAGGAGGTCTTTTAGGTAACTTGCTTGGAACTATTGATCCACTTATGTTTAGATTCTTACTTACATTTAACATACTTCTAATAATAGTTTTAGGAGGAATGGGCAGTATCACAGGAACAATTATATCTGCATTTATTGTAACTATAGCAGGTGAAGCTTTAAGATTCTTAGATGAATCAATTAATCTAGGGTTTGTAGTTATTCCAGGAAAAGCTGGGCTTAGAATGGTTATATTTTCTATGCTGCTTATGCTTGTAGTTATATTCTATAGAAATGGAATTATGGGTACAAATGAGTTTAGCTGGGATAGGATTATAGCGAGATTTACTAGAAAACCTCTTAAAAAGGAGGGAGAATAATGACTGTATTAAGAACTGATAATATAACCATGCAATTTGGCGGGTTAACTGCTGTTAAGGATTTTAACTTGACTTTAAATAAAGGCGAAATAGTTGCATTGATAGGGCCTAATGGGGCAGGAAAGACAACTGCATTTAATATGATAACAGGAGTTTATAAGCCAACAAAGGGTACTATCTACTATAATGAAAAAGATATTACAGGGACTAGATCTGATGTAATAACAAAGATTGGCATTGCAAGAACCTTTCAAAATATTAGATTGTTTAAAGATTTAAGTGTACTTGATAATGTGCTTATAGCAAATCATCTACATATTAAGTCTAATTTTCTAGAGGCTACTTTTAGGCTGCCACGATATATGAGAGAAGAAAGAAATATGCTTAAAAAGTCATTAGAACTTCTTGATATAGTTGGATTAAGTAATATGAAGAATGAAAAATCAAGTTCATTACCTTATGGAAAGCAAAGGAGGCTTGAAATAGCTAGGGCTTTGGCTACAAATCCACAGATTCTTCTTTTAGACGAGCCAGCAGCAGGAATGAATCCAAAAGAAACTGAAGATTTAACTGCATTTATAAAGGATATTAGAAATGAGTTTGATTTAACTGTATTTATGATAGAACATCATATGCAGGTGGTTATGGATATATCAGATAGAATATATGTATTTGATTATGGAATTACTATTGCTGAGGGCAGTCCTAGTGAGATTCAATCAAATCAAAGAGTTATAGAGGCCTATCTGGGGGTGAACGAAGAAGATGCTTAAGGTAGATAATTTAGTGGTTTCATATGGTGGGATTGAAGCATTAAAAGGAGTAAGCTTTGAAGTTGAAGAGGGGAAGATTGTTTCATTAGTTGGTGCGAATGGAGCTGGTAAAAGCACTATTTTGAGAACAGTTGTTGGTCTTGTAAAACCTAAGAGTGGGGAGATAGTTTACAATAATAAAAACTTACTTCAACAAAAGACAAGGGATATGGTGAAGGAAGGTATTGTATTAGTTCCTGAAGGAAGACGGGTATTTGCAAATCTTAGTGTTATTGAGAATTTAAAGATAGGTGCTTATTTTAGAAAAGATGAGAAAAATATAAAAGATGATATAGAATGGGTATATAATTTGTTTCCAAGATTAAAAGAAAGAAGTTGGCAGTCAGCAGGTACTCTCTCTGGTGGGGAGCAGCAAATGTTAGCAGTCGGTAGAGCGCTTATGTCAAAACCTAAGCTTTTAATGATGGATGAACCATCTTTAGGATTGGCTCCATTAGTTGTAAAGGATATATTTAGTATTATTAAAGAAATACACAAACAGGGAGTAACTATATTACTAATTGAGCAAAACGCAAATGCAGCCCTCCACATTGCAGATATTGCTTATGTTATAGAAACAGGAAGAATAACTTTAAAGGGGACTGGTAAAGAACTTCTTATAAATGAAGAAGTTAAAAAGGCATATCTAGGGCAGAGTGCGAAAAGTTAGGAATAGAGCTAGCAGAATTTAAACTGCTAGCTTTATTTTTTAGAATGGCTTTCTTTTTAAGAAATTATATTATTTATTAAGAAGGTTTTAAGCTATTTAGGCATATGTATACGAATTTAATTATAAATATAATGTATAGGGCTTTATATTTAAGAAATTTCATTAATATAGGCCTATATTTATAAAAAAGGGAGGTATATTTATGATTAAACTGTTAGGTATTTTAATTATTTTAGTTGGCTTTATTTTAAAACTAGATACCATAGCTGTAGTTGTGGTGGCTGGCATTACAACTGGTTTAGTTTCTGGAATGTCTTTTAATGAAATTATGACGGTATTAGGAAAGGCTTTTGTTGAGAATAGGTATATGTCGTTATTTATTATCTCTCTTCCTGTTATAGGAATACTGGAAAGGTATGGCTTAAGAGAAAGAGCTGCATATTTGATTGGCAAAATTAAGTCAGCTACGGTGGGAAGACTTACAAGTTTATACTTAGTTATTAGAACCTTGGCAGCTATGTTCAGCATAAGAATAGGTGGACATGTTCAATTTATAAGACCTTTAATACTTCCTATGGCACAAGGTGCTGCTAAATCAAGATATGAAAATATTGATGAAGAGGATGAGGAGGCAGTAAAAGGCTTAGAGGCTGCAGTTGAAAATTATGGTAACTTTTATGGACAAAACTTTTTTGTGGCTTCTGGCGGAGTACTTTTAATAGTAGGTGTTTTGAAAGAACTTAAATATAATGTAGAGGCATTAGATATAGCAAAGGCTTCACTACCAATAGCTATAATAATTATGGTTGTTGGAACATTGCAGTTTTTATATTATGACAAGAAATTTGATAAGAAATACAGGAATAAATAATGTATGGAGGTGAGATATAATGCTTAAAAATTCTTTAACTGAATTACTATATGTATTATGTGGACTAGTTTGCTTTTATTCTGTATATGCCACATTAAAAGATAAAAAACACCCTTCAAGAATTGCTACAGCACTATTTTGGGGTCTACTGGGTATCATATTTACCTTTAGCAGAATCGGTCTATTATGGGGTAATAAAAATATTTTTATAAAGGATATATATATAGGATATGCAATTTTAGTATTAACATTATTATCAGCTTCAAAGAAAGTTAAAATTGGTAAGTTTAAAGAATCTACAGAAGAATTTAAAAAGGCTGCTTCTGAAAAGGTTGGCAATAGTATATTTATACCTGCATTAACTCTTGCTATAGTTACCTTTGCAGTTGCGCAAATATGGACAAAACAATTAGGATCATTAGTTGCACTTGGAATAGCTGCAGTAGTTTCTGCTATTTTAGCACTAGTTATTACAAAAGGAAAATCTAGTGATATGGCAGAAGACGGCAGAAGGCTCTTAGAAATTGTTGGACCAGTTAACATACTTCCTCAGCTCCTTGCAGCTCTAGGTGCTTTATTTACAGCTGCTGGTGTAGGTACTGTAATATCAAATGGCATAAAAGGGGTTATTCCTCAAGGAAATATACTTATGGGAGTTATAGCATATTGCGTAGGTATGGCTTTATTTACAATGATAATGGGAAATGCATTTGCTGCGTTTGCTGTAATTACAGCAGGCATAGGGGTACCATTTGTAATAGCACTTGGCGGTAATCCAGTAGTTGTTGCTGCATTAGGATTAACTGCAGGTTACTGTGGAACTTTACTCACACCAATGGCTGCTAATTTTAATATAGTTCCTACTGCAATACTTGAAATGAAGGATAAGAGATATGGTGTAATAAAGTATCAGGCTCCAGTGGCACTTATAATGCTGACAATACATATAGTTTTGATGTATGTTTGGGCATTTTAGATATTTTAGTATAGGACTTTTAATTAGGTCCTATACTTTAAAATTTTTTATAGAATCTAGTAGTTTTGGAGGGCAGAAAAATGAAAATATTAGTTACTGGTTTTGATCCTTTTGGAGGAGAAAAGGTAAATCCAGCATTTGAAGTTATAAAAAAATTAAAGGATAATATTGAAGGGGCAGAGATAGTAAAGTTACAAGTACCAACAGCCTTTTATAGCTCTGTAAACAAGACTGTTGAGAAGATAGAAGAAATAAAACCAGATGTAGTATTAATGATTGGGCAGGCTGGTGGAAGGTTTGATGTTACAGTAGAGAGAATAGCTATAAATTTAGATGATGCCAGAATACCAGACAACGAAGGTAATCAGCCTATAGATAAGCTAGTAGACGAAGAAGGGCTTACAGCTTATTTTGCAACTTTACCTATAAAAGCAATTGTAAATAGAATTAAGGAAAAAAATATACCTGCAAGTGTATCAAATAGTGCTGGTACATATGTGTGCAATCATTTAATGTACGGTGTTTTAAATCATATCTATAAGAATAAATTAAATATAAAAGCTGGGTTTATACATATACCTTTTTTATTGGAGCAAGTTTTAAATAAACCTAATGTGCCTGCAATGACACTAGATAGCATGGTTACTGCTATAGAATCTGCAATAGAAGTAATTGCAAGGAATGAAGAAGAAGTAAAAGTAATAGGTGGAGTTATTTGCTAGTATAAAAGCTAACCCTTAAAGTATAGTAATACAGCTACTTTAAGGGTTAGCTTATGTTTATTTATGCTTATAGGCTCTATATCTCATAAAGAAGGCTATAGAAGAAAGTAGTCTTAAGCTTCCAACTATAAATAGCGCTATATAGATGTTGGTCCAATGCTTTAAATTCATGCCTAATATAGGTGCCGCCATTAAGGTTATATTAGTAAGCACTGTATATATTCCAATATATAAGGTTCTGTTTTCATTAGGTGCTGATTCATATAGGTTATTTAGAAGCAGCAGTGTAGTTCCAGCTACTGCAGAGCCAGTAACAAAATTAAATAAAACAACATGAATTATATTGGTTGATATCATGTACATAAAAGGAGTTAAGCCCATAATAAAAATAGCTAAAAATATACTAAATTCATTACCTTTTTTCTCGGATAACTTTTGCCATAATGGAAAGGTAATTGCTTGAGCAATACAAGATACTGTAGTTATAAGAGCAGTCCAAGACTCATTTGAGTGAAGTATATCTACTTCATAACTAAAGAAAAGAGGCCAGCCCATTTGCCAAGCAAAGTGAAACATAACTACACAAATGCAGTAGTGGAGAAATCTTTTATTTGAAGTAGTCATATTAATAATATTTTTTATGTTATGTAAAAAGGAACTGCTTTTGAATTCAGTAATAGTTTCAATTTGTCTATTGCTTTTATCTAATTTATATTTAGTAAGTGAATATATCTCAAAAATAGCTAGAATAAAAGCTATGATAAAGAATACTTGATAGAATTTTATTCTCTCTGTATTACTTTTAGGTATGTAAAATAGCAATTGGCCTGTTATAAGGGTAACGACAAGGGCACTTATTGTAGATAGAGCACTTCGTTTTGAAAAGGCTCTACCCCTCCAGGTTTCAGAAAATATATCTGCCATGTAGGATTGCCAGCCCATAGTTGCTATAGAGTTAGGAAAGTTCATTGCCCCATAAAGAAGAACGAACAAGCCAGGTTGAATCCATGCAGGTAAAAATGGTATTAAAACAAAAAGTAAAAAGAAGCTTCTTCCAAATCCAAAGAAAAGCCCTGTTACTCTTTTTTTATTTTTATATTTTCTAAAAAGGTAACTTCCAATGAATACTGCAAGAATTGAAAAGATAGCTGGATATGAATTTAAAAGAGCTATATCATTATCCGTACCATTAAGACGCTTTGTATAAAGGCTTGCAAAAGGAATAACTAAGTTTATTGATAGAGCTTGAAGTATGCCGTTTATATTATTTACCGATAAATTATAATCCAAAATTGACTTCGATTTATTTTTGAAAAGTTTCATAAAAATGCCTTAACTCTTTAAGCTAAAGCTGCACCCCCTTTGTTGTTTTGATACCAGCCCCTAGTATTATATTAATTGAAACCTTCGTTAAAAGCAAAGCAAATGTTATTTTTCATTCATTAACAAATTGTTAATACATCTGCTATAATAAATGTATTAAAATGTTAGTATTACATGAAGTGTTTCTATTAATAATTAAGAAAAAGACCTATATGGACTTTTTAAGGAAACTTAAATTATAAAGTAAAAAGTACCCACTGGTCTAACTTTAAGGAGGATGCAATGTCCTTATATAGAGTAAAGCAGTTTTTTTGGGCAATTACAGCTAAAATGAGCTTAGAGGATATAAATTTTATAAAAAGCTATCTAAATTCTTCAGAAGTAGAATTATTCAATACACTAACGGGTTATGAACAAAAGCATTCAGTAAATGTAGCCATGGATGTTAAAGAAACCTGTAGAGCTAAAAATATGAATAGTTATAATATGATTAGAGTGGCACTTCTTCATGATATCGGCAAAACACAGGCTAGATTGAATCCTATAGAGAAGTCTATTTTTGTTATTATAAATAAATTATCTAAAGGCAGGCTTAAAAATATAAAAACATTAAAAAAAGTAGAGAAATATTATAATCATGGAGAGATAGGTTATAGAATATTAAAAGAATGTGGTAAATATGATGATCGTTTTTTGTATCTCATAGAAAATCACCATAACAAAAGTATAGTCGGAGACAAAGAACTGGAAATACTTATAGAAAGTGATGATAAAAATTAAATTGTTTCTATTTGTATGCTACTAGATTAATGTGCATTAATAACTGATTATATGAGGGCTAATAATAATTATGGTTACCTAAGGATATAGGAGGGCTTTATGAATTCTAAAGAGAGAAGAAAGTATATTGAATCACTTCTTTTACAGTCTAATGAGCCGCAAAAAGGAAGCAATCTAGCAAAAGAATTAGGGGTTACTAGGCAAATAATTGTAAAAGATATCGCTATTTTAAGAGCTGAGGGTGTAAATATAATTGCAACGCCGGATGGATATATAACACCAAAGGAACAAAAGAATTCAATAAAAAGGGTTATAGCAGTATGCCATAAGCCTGAGGATATAGAGAATGAGCTTAGCTGCGTTGTAAAGTTTGGAGGAATTGTAGAAGATGTTATTATTGAACATCCGTTATATGGAGAAATGAGGGGCATGCTTATGATAAAAACCCTATATGATCTTCAAAACTTTATTCAAAGGCGCAGTGAATATGAGGCGGAACCATTATCAGCTTTAACAAGAGGAGTTCATTTGCATACTATAATTGCGGAAAACGAAGAAGTTATGGATAGAATAGTAAAAGAATTAAAGGAAAAAGGTTATTTATTATATGAATAAAAACGAAAACATGGAGGTTTTCATGGAAAAGGTAGCGCTTTTAAGATGTGAAGAATATGATGTAGACTTAATAGAAAAAAAGCTTAGAGAGGGCTTTCAGCTTTTGGGTGGAGATTCTTTTTTACGACAGCTTATTCCAGAAAATAGTAGGGTTTTGTTAAAGCCCAATTTATTAAGTGTAGAAGGTGCAGGATCGCCGGTAATAACTCATTATGCCGTTTTTGAAGCAGTAATTAGAATAATAAAGGAATATTCAAGTGATATTACCTTTGGAGATTCTCCAGGCTTTGGAGACCCTAGAAAGGCTGCTGAAAAGTCTGGGCTTATGGAAGTTGCAAATAAGTATGGTGTAAAGTTTGATGATTTTAGAGAAACGGTACATGTTAAGCTTGATGAGTCAATTTTGTGTAAGTCATGGGATGTTGCAAAAGCAGCTTATGAGTCTGATGTTTTGATAACTTTACCAAAGCTAAAAACTCATGCTATGGCATATTTTACAGGAGCAGTAAAAAATCAATTTGGATGCATATCAGGAACTCAAAAGGCTTCATGGCATACTAGAATGCCTGATGCAAATAATTTTTGCAAAATGCTGCTGGATTTAAATACAGTCGTTAAGACAAGCTTTGCAATTTTAGATGGTATAGTAGCCATGGAGGGTAATGGACCTAGAAATGGCCAGCCACATAAGATGGATACAATTATTATGGGTAAAAGTATTAGTGCCGTGGATTCAGTCGGTGTAAGGCTCATTGGATATGACAATCCACTAGATACACCAGTATTAAAAGAAGTAGCAGATCATAAATGGGGTACAGTGTTACCAAAGGATATTCAGGTTTTAGGTGAAACTATAGATACTATGAAAGCAAGGAATTTTAAGCTAAGCAGGACGGGAGGGAGTTTTTATTTTAAAAGTCCAGCAGTTACAAAGTTTTTAGCAAAGATGCTGGCTCCAAACCCAGTTTTAATACCAGATAAGTGTATTGGGTGTAAGCGATGCCAAGAGGTTTGTCCGGAAACCCCAAAAGTAATATCTATGGTGAAAACCGGAGATAAATTTAATCCAACTTGGGACATGAGCAGATGCATAAGATGCTTTTGCTGTCAGGAGTTATGCCCTGTAGGAGCAATTGAGACAAAGCATTCAACTATTGGAAAAATATTAGGTCATAATAAGAGGTGAGCATTATGAAAAAAAGAGCAGCAGGAATAACTACATTGATTATTTTAATCCTTGTGGTTGCGTTTTTTGACAGAATAGTTAACTTTATAGTTAATATAAAGTGGTTTAAGGAAGTAGGCTATTTATCAGTTTATTTTACGAAAATAGTGGCTGTGCTTGAACTTATGGTACCTATATTCCTTATCGTTTATTTGGGAATATGGTTATACTATAGAAGCATTAGAAAAAGTGTTATAAAGCTTCAAGATGTTGTAGAAATAAATCCAAAGAAAAAGTCTCTAGAAAGAAAAATATTCGTTATAGCTGACTTATTTGTATCATTCTTAATTTCTTATGGAGTTGCTTCTAATTATTGGTATAGGATATTACAATTTAAAAATTCTACTAACTTCAATGTAAAGGATCCAATATTTAACATGGATGTTTCATTCTTTATATTTAAGCTTCCTCTAATTGAATCTATTTATGCGGCGCTAATGACACTGCTTGTATTTTTGGTAATAATAACTTTAGTTATATACTTTGTTTTTAGTGCAAAGGATAGAATAATTTCAGGAAATGTTAGAGATAGAATAAATTCAGTAAAATCCGTAAGAAGCGGGCTTACTAAATTTGCTGGAAAACAGCTTGCAATGGTTTCTTCATTAATTTTATTGCTTTTGTCCTTTGGATATTTAATAAGGGCATGGAATTTAGTATATAGTCCAAGAGGAGTAGCTTTTGGAGCAAGCTATACTGATATGCATGTAAGCTTAATATTCTTCAGAATAATAACAGTAGTGTCTATTATTGCAGCAATAGTTATTTTTATAAGTGTACTTAAATCTAAGGTTAAGCCCATTATTATATCTGTCTCAGCAATAATAATATTAATGGTACTTGAGGGAGTTGCCTCAATGTTGGTTGAAAACCTTGTTGTAAGATCAAATCAAAAGTCTTTAGAGCAGCCTTATTTACTTAATAACATTAACTATACCAGAAAGGCCTTTAATATAGAAAATGTTGAACAAAAACCATTTGAGGTTAAAAATACTTTAACGAAGGAAGATATAGGTGCTAATAAAGATACTATAAATAATATTAAAATAAATTCCTTTAAACCATCACTTGAATTCTATAATCAGGTACAGGTAATAAGATATTACTATGGATTCAATGATATTGATGTAGATAGATATACGATAAATGGAAAGTATAATCAAGTGTTTGTAGCTCCAAGAGAGATAAATTTGGATTCCTTAGAGGGCAATGCAAGTACATGGCAGAATAAACATTTAATTTATACCCACGGCTATGGAGTTGTTATGAGCAAGGTTAATTCTGTTACTTCAGAAGGCCAACCTGATTTTGTAATTAAGGATATACCACCTGACAATTCTACAGATATTAAACTTAATAATCCAAGAATTTATTTTGGAGAAAAGACAAACGATTATGCTATAGTTGATACGAAAATGAATGAATTTGACTACCCTAAGGGTGGAGATAATCAATGGAATAAGTATGATGGTAAGACTGGAATAAATTTAGGGATATTCAATAGATTGCTCTTTGCAATAAACGAGAGAAACATGAATTTCTTATTATCTAAAGATATTACTAGTGATAGTAAAATACTTATTAATAGAAATATAGTAGATAGAGTTAATAAAATTGCTCCATTTTTAAGTTATGATAAAGATCCATATGTAGTTATAAGCGATGGAAAATTGTATTGGATTATGGATGCATATACTACTTCAGATAGATATCCATATTCCCAACCATACGATAATGTAAACTATATAAGAAACTCTATAAAGGTAGTAGTAGATGCTTCTGATGGTACTACAAACTTTTACATTGTTGATAAGAATGATCCTATAGCAGCTAGTTATAAGAAGATATTCCCTGATTTATTTAAGGATGTATCTACTTTATCAAAGGATATAGTGAGTCATTTTAGATATCCTCAAGATTTATTTAATATTCAATGTTCAGTGCTTGGAAAATACCATATGACTGATCCAGGTGTATTTTACAATGCAGAGGACCTATGGGAAGTATCAAAAAATCAAACTACAGTTCAGGGCCAAACAACTGCTAATGAAGGTTCTTATGTAATTATGAGACTACCTGAAAGTAAAGATGAGGAAATGCTTCTTCTACAATATTTTAACATGAGAAATAAGGATAATATGGTGGCACTGTATGGAACTAGGATGGATGGAGATAATTATGGAAAGATGGTTTTATATAAATTCCCTCCTCAAAAGACTATATACAGTCCGTATTTGTTCAAACAAAAAATAAATCAGGATACTACTATATCACAAGCATTATCTCTATGGAATAAAGAGGGCTCTGAAGTTATATATGGAGATACTATGATAGTTCCTATAAATAATTCGTTGCTTTACGTGGAACCAATGTATCTAAGAGCTAGTGGAAAGAATAGTATCCCAGAAATGAAGAGAGTAATTGTGTCTTATGGGGATAAATTAATTCTTGCAGAAAGTATAGATTCAGCGTTAGAACAGTTGTTTAATTATAGTGAAGGAAATGGACAGCAGCCTACATTACCTAATGCAAACGGAACTTCAAATTTAGATGCTAATTCAAAAGAAAAGCTTAAGAGTGCTAAAGAGATGTTTGATAAAGCAATTGAGGCGCAAAAGAGTGGGGATTGGGCTAAATATGGTGAATATATAAATAAAGTATCAGAATTATTAAGTGATTTAAATAAGTAATGAGAGAGATTTCATCCTAATAAACTAAGCATTGGGATGAAGTCTTTTTTCTTTCCCAGGAAATAAAAAATAGGAAAACTCGGTTAGAATATGAAAAAGCTGTCTAGAATACCATTATGAGGCGGTTTAAAAGCTAATATTATTGGAGGCAGCAAAATGAAAAAAAGCATTATAATATTTTTGATTTTTACCATATTTTTTATTTTCGCACCACCTTTTTTAGTAAAGTATGATAAAACTCAGCAAATAACTAGTGTAGAGGCTTCAAAGAAGGATGGAGTTAATACAGAAGTTACAAATAATGAAATAAAGGAAAATGAAAGTAAAGTATCTGAGAATAAAGTAGATAATGAAAAAGATGAAGATATAACGACTTTTTCTTCTAATACTTGTTTTAAGAAGACTTATTATATTAGCGGTGATAGAGTTAATATATATGAGGACAGCACTGGAAAGGATAAAGTAATTGGATATTTAAAAAAGAATGATGTAATAGTAGCATATGAAGAGAAGAATGGATATATATATTGCGAAAATAACGTAGGAAACAAAGGATGGGTAAGAAAGAATAAAGATAATCTAACTGGAAGCAACTATAAAGCAACTCAATATAAAGTAGATATTAACATAACCACTCAAAAAATGAATATTACAAAAGATAATAAAAATATTAAAACTATACTTTGTTCTACAGGAGAAGTAGGAAATGCTGATACTGAAACTCCAATTGGAGTTTTTTATGTTCAAGAAAAGGGATCTTATTTTTATAGTTCAAAGTATAACCAAGGAGCAAAGTATTTTATTAAATTTTTTTCAAATTATTTAATACACTCTATACCTACAGACAAAAATGGTAATATAATAGAAGAGGAAAAGAAAAAACTAGGAATTCCTGTATCTCATGGCTGTATAAGAGTGCCTATGGAAGATTCAAAGTGGATATATGACAATATTCCTAAAGGGTCAATGGTTGAGATACATTATTAGGAGGACGGTATGGATTACGATGTGGTTATACTAGGTGGTGGAATCATAGGCTGTGCTGCTGCTTATGAACTTTCAAAATATAGCTTAAATATCGCAGTAATTGAAAAAAATTATGACATTGCAGATGATGTAGCTTTAGTAAACACAGATATAATATACGATGGAATAGAATGCGATGATACTTTGGTTTCAAAGCTGGAACTAATGGGCAACGGTATGTTTGAGGAATTGTGCGAAAGACTGGATGTACCATTTAACAGGTCTGGCGGACTTATAATTGCTGGAACAGAAGAAGAAGAAAAAAGAATAATACAAATGTATGATAAAGCCATAAATAAAGGAATTAAAAATCTAAGAGTTTTAGATAGTGAAAAAGTTTATGAAATGGAACCTAATCTTAATGTTAAAGTTAGAAAGGCCATATATTCAGAAAATATGGGAGTAATTTGCCCCTATGATCTAGCTATTGCTTATGGAGAAGTAGCCTTTGATAACGGTGTTAATTTCAAGCTTGAAGAAGAAGTTGTTGAAATTGTAAAGCTGTCAAAGGGCTTTAGAGTTGAAACAAATAAAAATAAATTTACTTGTAAGATGGTAATAAACACAACATATAAAGGTCAGTATGGAATAGATAATGAAACCTTTGAAAGTGTAGATAACAATGGAGGAGATGTTAATTACTTCTTGTTAGATAAGGGCTTTAAAGGCATGTTTTCTAATGTTCTTTTTAATATAGGTGAAAAAGGGGACATAACTTACGCTGTACCTGCTGTACACGGTAATACAGTGGCTGCACTTAATACAAGGGAAAATTTAGATTTTAATAATTCGCTGCAAAAGGTATCAGGCCTTGTAAATGGTATAAAGGTAGAAAACATAGTAAATTACTATCAGACAACCCTACATGACAATACCGTCCTAATAGACGATAGCTCTGTAGATAAGGGATATATAAAGGTAATTGCAAAGCACTATGGAGAAGTTACTATGACTCCTGCCATAGCTATAATAATTTGTGAGACTGTTATAAGCAATACAAAATGTAAATTAAGAAGAGATTTTAATGACAAGAGAAGAGAGTTTTTTAGATTTAGATACATGTCCAATGAAGAAAGAGCAAAAGTAATAAAAGTAGATAGCAAGTATGGAAAGATGATCTGCAGATGCCAGAAGGTAACAGAGGGTGAGATAGTTGATGCTATTAGAAGACCACTAGGGGCTAGAACTGTTGAAGGAATAAAGAGAAGAACTGGAGCCACCTTTGGAAGCTGTCAGGGATCTTATTGCTTAAATAAAATTGTTAGTATACTGGCAAGGGAAACTAATAAGAATGTTATAGATATAGTAAAGGATTCTAAAAGTTCTAGGGTAGTTCCAAATAGAATAAAAGAATTTGATGGAGTATAGAAATAAGGTAGGTGAGTTTACTTGGTAAAGCAAGCAATATGCAATAGATGTCTCAAAAAATGTATTTTAGACATAGAAAAACTAGATACTTTACTTGAAGTATCAGGTAACCAATGTGATGAAGGCATAAAATATGCTGAAGAGGAGATAAAAAACAATAGTGGCATATTAACTACACTAGTAAGGATAAAAGGAGCAAGCTATAATGTAGTACCCGTAAAAAGCAGCAAGCCTATAGAAAAACAACTATGGGTTGATTGTTCAAAAGCACTAAGCCGGATTTATGTTGGAGCTCCTATTAAAATAGGCGATATAGTATGTAAAAATATACTTAATACAGGGGTTGACATAGTCTGCAGTAAAAACGTAGATAAATTAAAATAGAATTAATTTTATTAAGTTATGGTGGCAACGGGGAGTCTTTTGTCCCTTTAGAGACTAAAGGCTCTTTTTATTTTGTACAAATATTGATTAAAAAATTAGCTGGTTTTTTCAGTAATATATATTCTGCCCAATTTAATAATCAAGGGGGATTAGTATGTTAGATTTAAAAAGGATTAGAAATAATCTAGAAGAAGTAAAAAACAGATTAGCTGTAAGAGGAGAGGCATATTTAACATTTATAGATGAAGTTGTAGCACTTGATGAGCAAAGAAGACAGATTCTAGTACAGGTGGAAGAATTAAAGAGCAAAAGGAATCGAGTTTCAGCCGAAATACCTAAGCTTAAGAAAAATGGACAAGATGTAGCGCCTATAATGACTGAAATGAAGCAGGTAGGGGAACAGATTAAAGAACTAGATACAAAAGCTAACGAACTAGATGAAAAGATACATAATATAATGCTTAGAATACCCAATATACCAAATGCAGAAGTACCAGTAGGAAAGTCAGATGCAGATAATTTGGAAATAAGAAAATGGGGAGAGCCAGTAAAATTTGAGTTTCAGCCAAAAGCGCATTGGGATTTAGGTTTAAATTTAGATATACTTGATTTTGATAGAGCAGGCAAAATAACAGGGTCAAGATTTACTGTTTACAAAGGACTTGGAGCTAGACTGGAGAGAGCCATTATAAACTATTACCTAGATACTCATATTGAGAAAAATGGATATACAGAAATAATGCCTCCATACATGGTAAACAGAAAGAGTATGACAGGAACAGGACAGCTTCCTAAATTTGAAGAAGATGCCTTCAAGGTTACAGGTACTGATTACTTTTTAATACCAACTGCTGAAGTACCAGTAACAAATCTGTATAGTGATGAAGTACTAAAAGGAGAAGAGCTTCCTATAAAACATGCAGCTTATAGTGCTTGTTTTAGATCAGAAGCAGGTTCAGCAGGTAGAGATACTAGAGGTTTAATAAGGCAGCACCAATTTAATAAAGTAGAACTTGTTAAATTTACAAAGCCTGAGGAATCATATGAAGAACTAGATAAATTAATTAATGATGCTGAATCGGTACTTCAGGGGTTAGGACTTCCATATAGAGTGGTAAGACTATGCTCAGGAGATTTGAGTTTTACATCAGCTTGTACCTACGATATAGAGGTTTGGATGCCAAGCTATAACAAATATGTTGAAATATCAAGCTGCAGTAACTTTGAAGATTTTCAAGCTAGAAGAGCAAACATAAGGTACAAAGAAAATGCTAAAGATAAGCCTAAGTTTATTCATACTCTAAATGGTTCTGGGGTAGCTATTGGAAGATCAGTAGCAGCTATATTAGAGAACTATCAAAAAGAAGATGGAACTATTGAAATTCCAGAGGTATTAAGACCATACATGGGTGGAAGAGAAACAATAAAATAAAAAGTACTTTTAGTTAAAGTATTTATAAGGCAGCCAGTATATAGAAGTAAATTATATAGTACAGATAATGAATAATAATTAATCTGCAGGTTATTATAATTACTAGCTGACTGCTTTAAGTTCTTATAAAAAAATTAAAAAAATACTATTGACATTAAAATTGAATGTTGATATAATAATCATTGTCACTGGACATGGAAAGATGGTCGAGTTGGTTTAAGGCACCGGTCTTGAAAACCGGCGTACGGGTGACCGTACCTAGGGTTCGAATCCCTATCTTTCCGCCATTTTTTTATTTGGAGATGTACTCAAGTGGCTCAAGAGGACGGTTTGCTAAACCGTTAGTAGGGGTAACCTTAGCATGGGTTCGAATCCCATCGTCTCCGCCAAAAACATCTAACAAAGGTTAGATGTTTTTTGTTTTATTATACAAGTATACTAGAACTACAATATATGAGTAAGGTTGACAATCCTATGGATTAAATTACTTATAACTGTCCATAATTACTATAGAATAAGTAATATGGCATAAAATTGTATTTGATTTTTATACTAGTGTATGATAATATAATAATGCTTAACATGCGACGGTAGCTCAGTTGGATAGAGTAGCTGGCTACGAACCAGTTGGCCGGGGGTTCGAATCCCTTTCGTCGCACCATAAAAAAGACCTTCACGAATTTAGTGAAAGTCTTTTTTTATTTGTAGCATACCTTGTATTAAAAATCTCTATAAAATTATTTTTGTGATTCTATAAGGATTTCCATAAGTAAGTTAGTTGTTTCCCACTAAAATCCCTTTCCTCTTAATTAATAACCACAAAACTTAAACATCCTTCTCTGAATATTATGCGGTTTGAAAGCAAATATTATAATTAATATTAATATTAGTTTAGAAGGAAGTGTGTATTATGAAAGAACTTAGAAAAGGGGTCTATTGGGTAGGAGCTTCTGATTGGAAGGTTAGGTATTTTCATGGTAATGAGCTTTCAACCCATAGGGGCAGTACATATAATTCCTATCTTATAAAAGACGAAAAGACGGTGCTTATAGATACAGTATGGGAACCACTAACAGATAGGTTTTTAGAAAATTTAAGTGAAGTTGTTGATATTAAAAAAATAGACTATGTGGTGATGAATCACATGGAACCAGACCATTCTGGAGCTTTACCTACCATCATGGAGTATATTCCAGATGCAACAATTATTGTTTCTAAAAGAGGGGTTGAAACAATAAAGGAGTATTATCATAAGGATTGGAAGCTAAAGGTGGTCAATCAAGGAGATAAGCTTAGTATAGGAAAGAATGAGCTTACTTTTATCGAAGCAAGTATGCTTCACTGGCCAGACAGTATGTTTACATATCTGAGTGGGGAGAATATCCTTTTTTCTAATGATGCTTTTGGACAGCACTTTGCTTCGTCAGAAATATTTAATGATTTAGTAGATGAAGCTGAAGTCTACCAGGAAGCTATAAAATATTACGCTAACATATTAACCCCTTTTAGTAACTTTGTTACTAGGAAAATAAATCAGCTTAAGGAACTGAATTTGCCTGTGGAAATGATTGCTCCAAGTCATGGGGTTATATGGAGAAAAGATCCTATGAGCATAGTAGAAAAATATTATGAATGGGCACAGGGGAAATCAGAGAAAAGTGTTGTTATAATATATAATTCAATGTGGGGAGCTACTCATAAAATGGCAGAGTTCATAGCAAAGGGTCTTGGAATGGCTGGAGTTGAATACAAAATATTCAATACAGCTACAGCAGATAGAAATGATATACTGGCAGAAGTTTTTAAATCTAAAGGTGTCATTCTTGGTTCTTCAACAGTAAATAACGGTCTGCTCACATCATTAATGCCAGTAATAGAAGATTTAATTGGACTAAAATTTATTAACAAAGTTGGAGCTGCATTTGGAAGCTATGGATGGAGCGGAGAATCTCCAAAGCTTCTGTCGGAGTACCTAACAAAAGCTAAAATAGAAGTCATACAGGAAGGTTTAAAGGCAAAGTATATGCCAGATACTGAAGAACTGGACAAATGCATTGAATTCGGTAAAAATTTTGGTGAAACTATGTTATCAAAGTTTAATGATTAATAAAAAGAAGTATTTGCTGCAGCAAATACTTCTTTTGTTTTTTTAATCCTCTGTCACTTCAAATTGGTCCTTGCCAACTCCACATAGTGGACATACCCATTCTTCAGGAATATCTTCAAAAGATGTGCCTGGAGCTACATTATTATCTGGATCTCCTATTTCTGGGTCATATATGTAACCACAGACTATACAAATATACTTTTTCATAATATCTTCTCCCTTCAATACTTATTATTAGAATACTTTTACCAGTAAGTTCTTTTGATGGTTTTACTATATCATATGCAGTTATTTTAATATGTGATTTAAATCACACTTTTCTTTTGTAAATGAAAAATATTCTCATTTACAAAAAGTTATATATATGTTATTCTTTAATTACGGCTGACTGGCGCCAAATTATTACCGCGGAAACTATTAGAGCTGCAGGCTCTAAATTAACCAGGAGGAATAGTATGGCAAGGTTTATGGGACCTAGATTTAAATTGGCAAGACATCTTGGGGTTAATGTGTTTGGACATCCAAAAGCATTAAGTAGAGGTGTAAAGAAACACAAGCTTTCAGTGTATGGAGAGCAGCTGCTTGAAAAACAGAAGCTGAAGGCTTATTATGGGGTTCTTGAAAAGCAATTCAGAAGAGTTGTTTTTGATGCATTAAGATCAAAGCAAAAATCTGATGAGGTTCTGGTTCAGAGCCTAGAGAGAAGATTAGATAATATGGTTTATAGGTTAGGCTTTGGGTCTACATTGAGAGAAGCGAGACAGATGGTTAACCATGGACATATCCTTATAAACGGCAGCAGGGTTGATATCCCTTCCTATAAGGTAAACCTTGGTGATGTAATAACCTTAAGAGAAAAGTCAAGGAAGATAGAGGCTTATGCGTCAAACTTTAAAAATATAGTTCCAGTTGTAAGTTATATAGAAAAGGATACTGATAATTTCTCAGGGAAGCTTATAAGACTTCCTAATTCTGAGGAAGTTCCAATAGAAGTCAATTACTCGAAGGTTCTAGAATTCTATTCTAAAAATTAAAGCACAGTAAGGCTATTCCAATTATTTTTGGAATAGCCTTTTTTTACAAAGCAGCCAAATTAATTACTATAGTTATACAATGGTAATGGTGTGATTCAAATCACTGATTATGGAATAGGGATTTAATATACTAAAGGTGAAGCTTCTTACTTGGTATTATTCTTAATCATATTATATAGTGTTCTTACTCCAACACCTGTACCACCTTTTGTTATATAATCATGCTCATTTTCAGACCATGCAGTTCCTGCTATATCCATATGAATCCATGGAATATCTTTAGCAAACTCACCTATAAATAATCCAGCTGTAATTGTACCTGCATTTGGCCCTCCAATATTTTTTAAGTCAGCTATATCTGATTTTATTAATTCTTTATATTCATCGAAAGCAGGGAGTCTCCAAACTTTTTCATCTGCTGGGTTTGATGCAATTTGTAAGTCATTATAAAATTCATCGCTATTGGATACAACCGCTGTTGTTGTAGTTCCTAGTGCTACCAATGCAGCTCCGGTTAATGTTGCCAAATCTATTACTTTGTTTACTCTTTCTTTGGATATTATATAATGAACCGCATCTGCTAAGGTTAATCTTCCCTCAGCATCAGTATTTAAAACTTCAATAGTCTTTCCAGCCATAGAACCTATTATATCACCAGGTCTGTAGGAATTTGCTGAAATCATATTTTCACAAGCTGCTACAACGGCTGTTACATTTGCTTTAAGTTTCATTTTAGCAATGGATGCCATAGCACCTATAACTGCGGCAGCTCCACCCATATCGCTCTTCATTGTAACCATGCCTGCTGTTGGTTTTAAAGAGTAACCACCAGTGTCAAAGGTTAATCCTTTTCCTACAAGTCCAAAAATCTTTTCTTTATTGTCTGGGTCTCCTAGGTATCGCATTATAATAAACCTTGGTTTATTCTCTGATCCTTTAGCAACAGAAAGATAGGCTTCCATACCTAATTCTTCTATTTTATCCTCTTTTAAAATTTCCACTTCAAATCCATTTTTTTCACCAGCTTCACTAGCTCTTTTTGCGAGTTCCTTAGGATTTAGTACGTTTGCTGGTTCATTTACAAGATCCCTAGCTAGTATAGTACCTAATGCAAGTGCTTCTGCCTCAGCTAAAGCGCTGCTATAATTAGCTATTTTCTCAATATCGCCTATAACTAGATTCAATTCATTAAGAGTTATTTGACTTTTCTTTTCTTTATATTTATCAAACTTGTAATTTGTTAAAATTGCTGTCTCAGCAATAACTTCTAAAGTTTCTTTGGAGACTAACTCGCTTGTGTTAATAAGATTTAGTTCCGCAGATGAAAGCTTTAATTCATTTGCTTTCCTAACTATCTTTGCAATAAGTTTTCTTAGCTTTTCACTTTTTAATTCTTCACTTTTCCCAAGTCCTATAATTAATACATTTTTATAGACGTTCTCATACTTTATCACTGCTGATATTTCTTCACCAAAGCTAGCCTTAAATTTTTCTTGTTCTTTAAGAACTGATAAATACTCACTTATCTCATTGCTTAGAACATCTAAGTTTCTAAAGTCCTCAAAAACCCCAAATACCAATAGCTCAGATATGGTTACTTCACTTTTCTTATTTAATAATTTTATATTCATAATTTCACCTCTATTAATTAATAATTACTATTACTTAATATTATATATTAAGTATTTTGATTTTTCTAGTATTTTCTTAAAATTCTTTTTATTTCTTTCTATTAATTATTAGGATTAACTTCGTCCACAACGTATTAAACAGAATTAGAAATACGCTAAATTCACATATCTTTTTTCTAGTTTAAGAAAATGTAGTATTTTGTAAAAAAATATTGACTATGCCATATTTTAGTGTAACATTATAATTAACTGTAAGTGTATATTCAGTGAAAAGTGATGTTTATAATCAATTAATGATATTTATGTTATGTGGTCCATTAAGGGGGGAGTGACGTTAATGATACTTAAGGAAGCACTAGTGGAAGCAGCAATGGAAATATCTCAAATGTTTGGTTTAGATATGGTTTTTCAGGAGGAGCTTGAAGAAACACACCAGCTAAAAGCTGATCAGGTTAATGTACTTATGGGACTTACTGATGGATTAAAAGGAAATGTAATCTTGGGATTTAAGAAAGATACTGCTCTACAGGTTGTTTCCTCAATGATGGGTGGTATGGAAGTTAAGGAGCTTGACTTTATGGCACAAAGCGCATTAGGAGAGCTTGCTAATATGACAGTAGGAACTGCTCTAATGAAAATTCAAAATGAAAGTATCGTTAATCTTTCACCTCCAACAGTAGTGGCAGGTGGAAATGTGTTTTTAACTTTAAGTGGTACCGAATCAAAAAAACTTCTTTTCAAACTTAATGAAAAATCTTTTAATATGATATATTCAATAGATTAAAAGGTTCTTGATAACTACAAGAACCTTTTAATTTATGTATTATAATATAACTTTTCCTATTGTTTCACCCATTAATACGGCAGTTTCTATTCCTTCTTTTGAGTGATTTAAGATGTCCTCATCTATAGAAGCTTTGTTTGGTTCTAAAAAGAGGATAACTGTTGAACCACCAAATTTAAAATAACCTTTTTCGGAGCCTCTTTCTACTCTTTGGTTAGGAGAATAGGTTTGTATTATTGAGCCTACACAAGTAGCTCCAACTTCTACATAAAGAACATCTCCAAAGTTATCTGAATGGAATATACTCCATTCTCTTTTATTTTCACAAAATAACCTTGGGACTTTTTCTAAAGCTACAGGATTAACTGAATAGTAATGTCCTTTAATCTTATTAGTTTCACTACAAATGCCGCTATCAATAAAATGAAATCTATGATAATCTGTAGGACATAGTCTTAATACTATACAAATACCATTTTCATATTTATTTGCCGCATCATTGTCATTAATGAGTTCTCTTAAACTGTAGGTATACCCTTTAACTTGTATTACTTTATCTAGATCAATATTTTCATAGGCTAATATTTTACCGTCACCCAAAGCTACTAGGGAATTTTTATTCATATCCATAGGACGAGAAGTTTTTTTAACTTTTCTAATAAAAAAGTCATTAAAGGATTTAAAGTCTTCTGCATTATTTTCATACTCATCCATATTAATATTAAATTCTTTAATAAATTGGTTAACTTTTTTTCTACTTAGGCTGCTGCTGCAGTATGAACCATAAAGTGAACTAAACAGCTTTTTTTTAACTATTGTTTCAAGAAGACTCATGCCTACAGGGGATGAATATATCCAATTCAAGTACTTTTCACCAGCAACATTCTCTATTTCATAATTTTTTGTTTTTCTGTTATAATATTTAATCATTTCATTTACCTCTTGTTAAATAATATATAGCTATTTTATCACATAGGATTATTATTTAACCAGCTTTTTATACCTATTACAAGTTTTTGTGATAGATGATTTAAATTATTGAAATGAGTCAATTATATTATTATGGACTTTACGTGCAAATTACAGAAAATTTGATAAAATCGTACTAATAGTATAAATTTTACTTGTGTTATAATAAATCCATAGTATAATATAGTTGATAATGGTTCTATACTGACTAGTCTAATTTTTTTATTTAATATAAATTTGGAGTGATATTATGATTAACAAAACAAAAAGGGCTATTTTCGAATCAGCCATTAAGGTATTTTCAAAAAGTGGGTATGACGGAGCTACAGTAGATGATATAGCAGCAAATGCAGGAGTTGCAAAGGGAACTTTATATTATCATTTTAAAAGTAAGGAAGAAATCTTTAGATTTATAATTACTGAAGGAATAGAAGTTATAAAGGAAGAACTTCAGGATGTGCTTAGTAAAGATGAAGATGCTCTTTCAAAGATGAAGAATCTTTGCAGAGTCCAATTAAATTTGGTATATCAAAATAAAGACTTTTTTAAAGTAATTATGAGTCAACTGTGGGGGCAAGAGCTTAGACAGTTAGAATTAAGAGATATCATTGAAAAGTATGTAGAGAGCATTGAAAAGTATGTGACAGAAGCTATAGAAGCAGGAATAATCAAAAAAGGTGAGCCAAAGTTTATGGCATATACATTTTTAGGGGTATTGTGTTCAGCTGGAATTTATGAGCTATTGAATACACAGGAAACTAATGTGGATGATGTCATAGACAATTTAGTTATGTATATACTAAAAGGAATACAAGTATAAAAAGTATAAAATACCTTAAAAAGACTGAAATTCTTATTTTGAAAGGATTTCAGTCTTTTTTTCTCTATAAATATATTAAAAATATATGTTGACAAATTACTCAAAAAGAGTTATAAATAAAACTGACCAGTCAGTTAAGACTAAACAGTCAGTTTTTATTTAGCAATTTTAAAGAGGTGATTGCTAACCAAAAATAAATAGAAGGGATGAGGTGGTACCATGAATTTTATTAAGATTGCCTGGAGAGACATTGTAAGTATATTCAAAAACAGGTTTATCAGAGTATCTGTTACAGCAATTATAATAGTACCTCTTTTGTATAGTTTACTTTATCTCTACGCTTTTTGGGATCCATATAGCAAGCTTCAAGATGTACCAGTAGCGATTGTCAACCTTGATAAAGGAAGTGTCAAGGATGGAACGGACGTGAACTATGGAAATGACTTAGTGAAAAACCTAAAGGATAATGACAAAATGGGTTGGAAGTTCGTTTCAAAAGAAGATGCTGAAGAAGGCGTTAAAGAAAAAGATTACTACGCTATGTTTATAATCCCAGAGGATTTTTCAACAAAGGTAGTAAGTGCTAAGGATGGAAAGCCAGAAGAGCCTAATATAACTTATACTGCTAATGAAAAGAAAAACTTCTTAGCAGCTCAAATTAATGGAAAGGTACTAACTGAGCTTAAAGCAGAGATTACTAAGAATATTACAAAGGAATATACAAAGGTTACCTTCGACAATCTTTATGAACTAAAAGATGGAATGCAGAAGGCAGCTGATGGAAGTAAAGAGCTTAAGGATGGAATTGTTACAGCTAAGGATGGAAGCTCACAAATAAATGATGGAGTAGGAACTCTAAAAACTAAAGTAGATGATGGAATAGCACTTGCTAATTCACATCCTGAGCTTAAGTCACTAGTTGATGCAAGCAATGCAGTGAAGACTAGAAAGGTTTTACAAGATGGTTTAGCACTTAAAGATATAGATACATCTATGTTAGATATGGTTAATGAAACTAATGTTGGACTTGCAACAAAGTCAGCATCAGATGTAAGTGGATTAATGAATTCTCAAGGTGTTAAAACAATAATGAATATTCCATCTCTTCAAGTTGTGTTATCTCAGATGGATTTCACAAAGAGTGGAAATGTAGACGCACTTAAGGAAAGAGTTAATAATGTCGAAAGTTTATTAAGCGATGTTGCAGTACTGCAAAGTGCAGTTTCAAAAATTGATCAAAATAAATTAAACGCAATGTTAGCACCACTAGCTACACCAGAAATGCAGTCAGTTTTAAAAGATCCAGTTAAGTTAAATGCAATGGTTACAAACGCAAATAATTTAATTGGAACTGCAAATAATTTAAACACTGTAGTAAGCAAGGTGGATAGTGATAAATTAAAAGCATTAGTTGCACCACTGGCATCACCACAAATGCAAGCTATATTAAGCGACCCAGCTAAGCTTGATGGAATGGTAACAAATGCCAGTCAGCTAATAGATTTAGCTAATAACGTGAATGGTTTATTAACCAAGGTAGATGGAACTAAGTTAACCAATATGGTGTCTCCATTTATGACACCACAAATGCAAGCTGTTATAAATGATCCAACACAGCTTAATGCTTTAGTAAATAATACAAACAATCTTATTACTACAGCCAGTGTATTAAATGATACATTAAAACAAGTAGATGGTACTAAGCTTAATGCAATGCTTCAGCCGCTATTTACACCACAAATGCAGGCTATATTAAATGATGATACAAAGCTTACTGGAATGTTAGCTAATGCTCAAGCTTTAATTAAAACTGCAGGTGATTTAAATACTATACTTAATGGTGTAGATGGAAATAGTTTAAATACAGCATTAACTACTTTAAGCCCTGTATTAAGCGATTCAACTAAGTTAACAAGTTTAACCAATATGGCTAAGACAGCATCAGCAGTAGGAAGTGATGCTGCAACTATACAAGGTATGCAGTATGTTTTAAGCAATGCTTCTAAGATGAATGATTTATTAACTACTTCTACAGCTATGAGCAATAAGGTTAATATTTCAGATGCTGATAAGACAACTCTAGCTAATGTACCAGATGCACAGCTTACAGCATTAAATACTAATAAGCAAGCACTTATTAATGTAATTGCATCTGAAGCTGCAAAAGGTAATATAGACCCAACTACTGCTCAATCATTAACATTAGCAGTTACAATAGGTTCTGATATAAGTCCAGCAGTTAAGGATTTAGTTACTGTACAAGGTAAGTTAGCTGATCCAAGTATAGCTCAAATTCAAACAGTATTAAGTGGTATGGATGCAAACAAAGTTACAGCAATGAATTCACTATTAACTGGTGTAAAGGATAATGCCCAAGTTCTAGGAGCATTACCAACTGTATTAACTACTACTAATGCAAACAGCTTATTAGCTTTACAACCAATAACACAAAATTACACTACTATTAAAAATACATTAAGTAGCAATTTACCATTACTACAAGCAATAAGCCCAACATTAACAGTTGATAATGTTAAGAATGTAAAACCACTATTAGGTTTAGCACCACAATTTGATACAATGAAGACTCAGCTAAATGGTGGGGTAGGTTTATTAAATACAGTTAAGCCATCACTTACAGCAGATAATATTTCAAATGCTGCTCCATTATTGTCACTAGTTCCAAAGTATGATTACCTAAAGGGTCAGTTAAATGGAAATATAGGTTTATTAAATACAGTTAAACCTTCACTAACTACTGACAATGTAGCAAATGTACTTCCTCTAATGTCATTGACTTCAAACTTTGATGGTATGAAGAAGGATTTAGGCAGTAATATTGGATTATTAAATACAATAAAGCCTTCATTAACTACTGATAATGTAGCAAATTTAATGCCTTTACTAAGTGTTACTTCTAAATTTGACAGTATAAAGAGTGACATAGCTAAAAATGAAAGCAACTTAGCTTTACTAAATGATCTAATGCAGAAAGCAAATGATCCTAGTGTAAAGGCAATATTACCACAAATTCAAACTCTACAACAAGACTTACAAGCTGCAAAACCATTATTAACACAGCTTAGCAGTCAAGATTATATGAATAAGATAGCAGGTTCCCCTGCATTAGTAACACAATTAACTTCAATGCAAAAGGATTTGAAAAACAGTTCAGATGTTATGACAATTGCACAAAATGCATTATCTGACGGAAATATAAAGATGGCTAATGACTTAATAGCATCTATACCTGTTTTAACAGATGGAGTTAATAAATTATATGATGGAACAAATAAGTTAAACGATGGTATGACTAAGCTTGCAGATGGTTCAAAAGAACTTAATGATAAGCTAACAGAAGGTTCAGACAAGTTAAACAAGAATCTTGTAAATGATAGTGACACAATGTCTACATTTATATCTGAGCCATTAAAAATGGATGAGAAGCCAATGTTCCCAGTTAAGAACTATGGAACAGGTTTTGCACCATACTTTATACCACTTTCACTATGGATTGGAGCTCTAATGATGTTCTTCGTTATAACTGAAAAGGTTGATGAAGACATTAAAGCAAGTTCAGCATCAATAGTTCTTGGAAAATATTTATCCTATAGTTATATAGGTATTATTCAAGCAGTACTTGCTAGTGCAGTTGTTATAGCTCTAGGATTAAGACCAGCGAATGTACCATTGTATTTCTTGTTTAACATCTTTATGTCCTTTGTATTTATTGCTATAATACAATGCTTGGTGTTCTTACTAGGAATGGCAGGAAGATTATTATCAATAATATTACTAATATTCCAATTAACTTCTTGTGCAGGAACTTTCCCACTAGAAGTTGTACCACCACTATTTAAGGTATTGAATCCATTTATGCCATTTACTTATTGCGTATCTGCATTAAGAGAAGTAATTTCTGGAATGAATGGTCATGCAGTATTTATGAAGGATGTATCAGTACTTGCAGCATTTATGATAGTATTCCTTGCAATATCTGTATTAATGAAAGGACATGCAGATAAAGTTCAGGAAAAGATAAAAGAAAAAGCTATCAGTATGGCTTCATAATAAGCAAAATTAAACCCCTGTGATTTTTCACAGGGGTTATTTACATTTTACCTGATCTTAAAATAGATACTATGAGCCAAAGACCTGCAAAACCTGCAAGGAAAAAGCCTAGTATTCCTATAATTGAGATATCCCAAATTTTTGGACCAATGTTTGAATTTAAGATTAAAGAAGAACCAACAATTGTTGCAGCTACAATAAATGAGATTACTAATCTATTCACCATTTTATTGAGTTCATTAATAGCTTTATTGAGATGTCTTAATTCAAATTGAATCTTAGCTCTTCCGTTTAATACACTGTCGGACATTTCAAGAATTTTGCTAGGAATTCTAGTAGAGTCTTTCATGAACTTAACAGAATGAAAAAGAAAGTCTTCAAAATTGATATCCTTTAACATAGAATCTTTTATATTAGTCTTTACATAGGGAAGTGCTACATCTAAAATCTTAATTTCTGGCGCAATATGGGCTATTACACCTTCTAGGATTACAAGACTTCTAATAAGTAAAGTCAATTCTTTTGGCAGCACTAAGTTATTATGCTTTGATATATCGAAAATTTCTTGAAGCATAACAGATATTTTTATATTTTCTAAAGAGGTGGAGAGATAACTGTCAAAAAGGTATTCAATGTCTTCGTAGAGGTTATTTTTATTTATAGGACCTTTTTTTATGCCAATAGACATTAGTACGGAAATAAGCATATTAGTATCTTTAAAAGCTGTAGCTATTAGAGCTTGATTTATGGATTCTCTTAGTGATTTTGATAGTTTGCCTACTATTCCAAAATCAATAAAACATATCTTTCCTTCTCTAATTAATATGTTCCCAGGGTGAGGATCACCATGAAAAAAACCATCATCAATAACTTGCTTTAAATAGCCAATAGCAAGCTTTTTTCCTATATCATTTAAGTCATACCCATTTTCTTGTAATTTAACAATATCATCTATTTTAAAACCGTTTATTTTTTCTAAGGTTAACACTCTTGTACTGGAAATATCCATAATAACTTCAGGAGCATAAACAAAATTCACATTGGAATTAAGCTGTTTAAAAGCTATTATATTAGCTGCTTCATTTTTAAAGTTCAGCTCTAATTCTGTAGCATAGAGAAGTTCGTTTAATGCCTCTTCAGGATCTATGAGAGCATCAGCAAATCTGCTTTTAGTTAGACTTACTATTCTTTTAAGGATACTTATGTCTATTTTCATTTTTTCGTATATATCAGGTCGTTGAATTTTTACAATAACACCCTTACCATTTTTTAATATAGCATTATGAACCTGAGCAATTGAAGCAGAGGCAAAGGGTTCTTCTTCAAAATATAAAAATGTTTCATCAATGGTTTGCAAAAATTCATTAAAGAAAACAGCGCTAATATCATTGAAATTTTCAGGGGACACGTTATCCTGAAGCTTGGAAAGTTCCTTTATGTACTCAGGAGAAACTATGTCAGGTCTGGTACTTAAAATTTGACCTATTTTTATAAAGGTAGGACCAAGCTCCTCAAAGGCCCTTCTTAAGTTTTGTGGAGATTTATCCTCTTTATTAAGTTTACTGTCAACTATATATCCAAAACCATAAGAGGCAAGTACTTTAACTATTTCTCTAAATCTTTGTATGGTGTTTTTGTACATATAAATACCTCACTTAATAGTAAAAGCCCAAACCTGTAGGCGGGCTTTTATATATTAACCTTGGAGTTCTAATTTAGTTAATCTTTGTCTTATATCTTCTAAATCTTCTTGAGTAGCAAAATTCATCTGTTTTAATAAATCTGCCATTTCTTCCTTTGTTATTGGATGAGTATTTACGTTACTGTTCATACTATTTGTAGACATATTTTTTCTCTTTAATTCCTGCGAAAGCTCTTTGCCTTCTTCTATAGTTATTTTTCCCTTTTGAACCATATCATCTACTATTTGAGTAGCTTTTTCATAGGTATATGCCATAGAACCAATACCTGCAAGCATTATATTTTTTAAGTCTTCAGTTACTGCCATAATTTACTCCTCCTCACATAATATTTATTAGTTTTCTCTATTAATTCAATTCTATTCCAAATTGTTAAAAAATACAAACATAAATAAAAAATTTTGCTTTCCAATATGCAATAGTATATACAGTTGGTATAATTAATAATAGAAAGAAAGAGAAAGAGAGATTGTGATATGTCAGGTAATATAATTAAGATAAGAGAAATCATAAATAACTTAAGTCCATCGGAGAAAAAAGTAGCCCAGTTTATCTTAGAAAAACCAGAACAGATATCGAATCTATCAATTGGTGAATTAGCTGAAAAAAGTGGCTCAAGTGAGGCTACTGTAGTGAGAATGTGTAAAATATTAGGCTTTAATGGCTATAAGGATTTTAAAATTAGTATTACTAAGGATATTGCATACATGTCTAAGGATGAAGAAGGTGAACAATACACTGATGTTGAGCCTGGAGATACCTTGGAGTCCATTGTACAAAATATAAGCTATAATAATAAAAAATCTATAGATAATACTTTAGACATTATTTCATTTGATGCTATTAAAGCTGCAGTAAGTGCAATAATATCTGCAGATAAGATAGATTTTTACGGGGTTGGTGCATCAAATATTATTGCAACAGATGCTATGCAGAAGTTTACAAGGATTAACAAGATAGTAACCAGCTATTCTGATCCGCACCTTCAAATAGCTTCAGCAGCAAATTTAAATAAAGGGGATGTAGCTGTAGCAATATCTTACTCAGGAGATACAAAAGATACTTTTGAATCCATTAAGGTTGCTAAGGAATCAAGGGCTACAACTATAAGTATTACAAAGTTTGGCCAGAGTCCAATAAGTGAAATTTGTGATATAAATCTTTTTGTATCAGCTCCAGAAATAAGCATAAGAAGTGGAGCAATGTCCTCAAGAATAGCTCAGTTAAATGTAATAGATATTCTATTTGCAGCTGTAGCAAGTAAACAATTTGACATAGCCAAAAGATATCTTGAGAATACTAGAAAAGCAATCATAAAAAAGAAAATAAAGTAGCTATATATAAGAGCTGCATACAGTTATTAGCTAATGAAATTAAGACTTTTATTTTCCAATTAAATATCCCTGTTGACAGTATATTTAAAGTGAAGTAAAATATACTATGATAATCATATGCGCTCGTAGCTCAGTAGGATAGAGCGACGGTTTCCTAAACCGCAGGCCGGGGGTTCGACTCCCTTCGGGCGCACCAAAACTTGTAATTTATAAAATTACAAGTTTTTTATTTTTTTGACTTATTAGTGTGTTTTTTGCTATTCTAAAGTATAATTATACTGATAATATTAGTTTATGGGGGATTTTCAGTGAAAAATAGAAAGGCTACTTCAATTGCAGGTTTATATAAAAGTCAAATCAAGATGATTTTCATATTAATTATTAGTGTAATTATTTCTATATTTCTTTTGCTATTTATAAATCAAAGCAAATTTTATAATGACAGTGCTCTTATTAATGTCTTAGGAAAGCAAAGAATGCTCACTCAAATGATGGCAAAGGATACTGGCAGAATATACGAGCTAAGCTCACTTGCAAGTAAGGATCAGGATATGGAAACTCAAAACAGAATAAGTGGTGAGTTAAAGAACACAATGAAAGAGTTAGAGCAAGCAAAAGAGGAATATGACAGGCAATTTAGTAACATTAAAAATGGATTTGTAATTGCTGATAATAAAAAGATTAGTTTTGGTAAGGTACTAAATGAACTTAACCCTATACTAAAAGAGCAGGATGATATTTGGATTAATTTTAAGAAAGATATTGATATAATAAAAAGTTATAAATATGATTCTGAAGAATTTATCGATGCATCTAGATATATAAATGAAAATAATAACAAGCTGCTTTCAAATAGCGATGAAATAACACAGATTATTTTAAAACGTAATATTAAAACAAGTGAAAACTTAAGTTACATAGTAATGATGCTGGCAGTTGCACTTCTGGGATTTTTAATATTTTTTATAAGAAATGCTTACAAATCCTTATTTTTGCCTATAAGCCAGATAAATGGAATAATATCAAATATGGCTATAAGTTCAAATGGGGAATTAAAGGAAAGTTTGAGCGAAAGTGGACAAGACTTTATATTCACTGAAGTTAAAAATATATTTAATGAGTTTAATTATATAATCAAGATTATAGAAAACTTAAATAAGAATGTACCCTTTAAAGATAATTTGAATTATATATTTGATGCATTTTCAGGATATATTCCATATTCATATATAGGGGTTGCACTGCTTGATGATAGCGGTAAAACAATCAAAGCTTCTTATGGTGTTTCAGGAAAACATCATAAAAATTTGGGTAAAAAATTAGTAGGATTTAAATATAAACTAAGTAATACAAGTCTTCAAGAGGTATTACTTAGCGGAAAGGTTAGAATAATAAATGATTTAGAGGAATATGTAAAAGGTAAACCTGTGAAGCCATATAATAAAATATTATTACAAGAAGGCATCAAATCCTCTATTACATTTCCATTAAAGAGTGATGATAAACCTCTTGGCATAATATTCTTTTCAAGTAATACAAAAAATGTATATAAAAATGAACATGTAAGATTCCTCAAGATACTTGCCAATAGCATTATGCTAAGCTTGGAGAAGGATATACTTATGCAGGACATGGTTATAAGCTCAACCTTAGCTTTAGCAGCTCTTACTGAGGAAAGAGATCCTGAAACAGGTGAGCATCTTAGCAGGATGAAAGCTTACTCTAAAGTTATTGCTGAACTACTATCAAAAGAGAAAAAATATAAGGATATTATTGATATAGATTATATAAACAACATTGAAAGATTTAGTCCTCTTCATGACATTGGAAAAGTTGCTATTCAGGATTCTATACTTTTGAAGCCAGGAAAACTTACTCCTGAAGAATTTGAAATAATGAAAACTCACGCTACTTATGGTGCAAAAACCTTAGCTATGGCTGATGATTACATTAAGAAAAAAGGAAGAAGTATATTCAAAATAGGTATTGAAATAGCAGGAGGACATCATGAGAAGTGGGACGGAAGTGGGTACCCCTATGGAAAATCGGGAGAGGAAATTCCATTAAGCGCTAGAATAGTTGCACTTGCAGATGTATTTGATGCATTAACTAGTAAAAGGCCCTATAAAGAACCCTTTAGTTTTGAGCAATCAACAAAGATAATAGCTGAAGGGAAGGGAAAGCATTTTGATCCATATATTATAGATGTATTTTTTAATAATATAGATGTAATCCATGGATTATATGAAAAGCTAAATACGGAAAATTATGAGGCAGACCTCTAAAGCATGTACTAGTGTTGCTCTAAAAGAATAGTAATGGGTGCTCGTAATAAATATTTTAAATATCAAAATAAAAGAGCAGGTTTTGTTGAGGCTTGGTGGAATCTAGTTAACTGGCATGATGTAAATAACAGACTTAATATTTGTAAAAGATAAAAGTATGTGTTAGAGCACACCTTAAGGATAGGTGTGCTTTATTTTACATTAATATTTACATTAAAACGGATAAGCTATAAAATGTAACATATTATATAATTTACGGAGTGACTTATGAAAGAGTATTTTATGAATGAGGCGTTAAAAGAAGCTAGAAGAGCACTTATAATGAAAGAGGTTCCAGTTGGAGCAGTTATTGTTAAGGATGGAAGAGTAATTTCAAGAGCCCATAATTTAAAGGAAACACTGTCAGATCCAACTGCACATGCTGAAATACTAGCCATAAGAAGTGCCTGTGAAAACTTAAATAACTGGAGATTAAATGGGTGTGAAATGTATGTCACACTAGAGCCATGTGCCATGTGCGCATCAGCAATAGCTCAAGCTAGAATTTCAAAACTTTGTATAGGAACTTTTGATCCTACAGCAGGAGCCTGTGGATCTGTAATAGACCTCCTTGGAACAAATAGCTTAAATTATTGTGTCCCAGTAGAATGGATGTATAATGAGGAAAGCAGTATAATATTAAAAGAGTTTTTTAAGATGAAAAGACAATAATTATAATAACAATTGATTTAAACCAAGTAAAATAGTATAATTATTTTGTTCTATATAAGGAGAGATGTCCGAGTGGTCTATGGTACCTGACTCGAAATCAGGCGTATGGTTTATTGCCGTACCAAGGGTTCAAATCCCTTTCTCTCCGCCAAAATTCAAATCCTTAGCAAGTTTTTGCTAGGGATTTTTTGTATGGAAATGGGTTTAGTCATCCACTTGATGACCAAATAGAAAACAAAATGAGAATAAATAATAAAATAGAATTTAAAATAATAATTTTAGAATATTGAATTGGGAAACTCATATGGGTAGCCTAAATAATACTTTTGAATTACGTTTTTAGTAAAGTTTAAATTTAAAGGAAAAAAGTGTATATAACGAATATTTTGATGAAATGGTAAGAATTATAGTATTTAATGAATGATAATGGTATAATATAATTATTTGAGGAAAAAATAGTAAGCTATTAATTTGACAAAAATAAAGATATCGTAAAATTAAGGGGTATGCATTATGATAGAAACCATAATCATAGCTATGTTGGTGGCAAAAATAAGAGGGTACAAATTAAAACCTATCTTTTTGTCTTGGGAAGTATATCCTATATTGGCCTTTGCAGGTTTATATATGTTTTTAAATATGGAAGTATTCCTTGGAAATTATAACTTTATAAAATATGCGGGGATATTAGAAACCATTTATATTTGTACATTTCTAATTTTAATTTATTGGTACAAGCAATATGTTAGTGCAATTATTGGGTCAATAGCTATTATTATTGGAACATTGCTAAACAAGGTTGCGATATATGCCAATGGTGGTAAAATGCCGGTGTTTCCCACATTATCATATATAACTGGTTATGTAAGACCGGATGTTTTTACAAAAGTTAAGGATATACATGTTATGGGAAGTGAAGCTACTAAGCTTATATTTTTAACTGATATCGTTGATTTAGGTTATAGTATTTTAAGTATTGGTGATATATTTATAAGATTCTTTGCCTTTATTATTATTTACAGTTGTATCAAAAGTGCTAATAATATTAAAGAAAAAGTAGATGATGATGTAATTGGAAGCACTGTATAGAACATAATTTTTTACTAAGGAGAAAAAGTCTATGCTAAAATTGTCATTTTTAGAATTGATAATAAGAGGAATTCCAGAAGACTTAGTATTTTTTTTAGCAGTTTATACATTCACAAAAATTAAGGTTGAAAAAAAGAGATATTTAATCTCTGTTATAATTCAATCTATAATTGTGTATCTTATTAGATTCCTTCCAATTCAAAATGGAGCGGATTCAATATTAAATTTGATTTTATTAATATTGTTGAGCGTATATGTAAATGAAATTGAAATAATTCAAGCTATTAAAGCAGGAATTATTATAATGCTATGTGAATTTATAAGTGAAGGTATAAACGTATTTTTTATTCAGTTTATACTAAAAAAAGATTTAAATTCTATTTTTAGAGATCCAATGTTAAAAATATTATATTCAAGCCCTTCATTATTGATTTTTGCATGCTTTGTAATTATTTATTATTTATTATTATGGAAAAGAAAAGAGTTGAAGAATATTTCATATGGAAAAGTTGACGAATAATATTGCTGATAAAGTTGCAGCAGAATTAAAACTTGATAATGATAATAAAGAAGTAATCTCCTATGGAATGTTTGCGGTAATACATATAGCTCTATCCATAATTCTTGTTATTATTTTTGGTTTAATATTTCACGTTACCATAGAGGCTCTTATAGTATGTTTTGCAGGAGCTATATTAAGAAAATATTCTGGAGGTGCTCATGCAAATTCACCAGGTAATTGTGCTGCTATAGGAACCATTATTTGCATTGGACTATCACTGTTTTTTTCCGCAATAATTGGTCCTGTAATTACTTCTAGTGTATTAATTTTATTAGGAATGTGTATTTTTGGAGTTTCTTATTATTTTATTTATAAGTTAGCTCCAGTAGATAGCGCTGCAAAGCCAATAAAGTCAAAAGAAAAGAAAGCCAGGATGAAAAAAGGTTCTATTTTTGTATTATGTATTTATATAGTAGTCGTTATTATTAATGTAGCTATCAATATTTTTTCAAGGGATAAGAGATTTTTGGTTTATTCTCTATGTGTATATGGAGGAGTGGTTTGGCAGGTGTTTACACTAACTAAACTTGGTCATAGTACAGTAAATAAAATAGATTCCTTTTTAAATAATATTTTAAGAATTATAAAAAAGGGGGAAGTACAATGAAAAAAAGAATGTTACTTTTAGTTGCTTCTGTTGCAACTTTGGTTGCTGCAATGGTAGCTTCATCAGCATGTTATTTTTTCAACTATCAGCCAGAAGAGCCAAAGTGCTTAAGAGAAGACTAGACAAAAGGTCGGTTTTACCGACCTTGCTATTTTTAGTTTAATATAAGGTAGTGAAGATATGAATAAAACTTATGATGAAAGAAAGCAAATAAATGACATAGTATCCGTAGTAAAATTATGTTCATTATTATTCTCAGGAATGGGGATTTTTAAGTATGTTTTAAATTATTATAAAATTACTGGAGATAATTCAAATGATACTCTAGCAATGGATGTAATTATTGTAGCAGTGCTGGTTTTAACGCTTATTTACTTTATATGGACCTTTTCCACTACTAAAAAATTTAATGAAAAAAACATTACAAGAATTCAAATAGCAGAATCTTATTTATTCGTTTTAATATTCTTCATAATTATATTTCTTACGGATTCGTATAAGAGTGATTTTAAATTTTTATTTTTATTTATAATAATAACCACAACCATACAATCCGGCATGAAACAAGGAATAACAATTGCTTTTGTTTCTTCAAGTATATTGCTCATAATGGATTTGATATATGGTCCACATTCGTCAGAAAACATATATTTTGAAAAGGATTTGATAACAGCTGGAGTTTTTATACTTACAGCATGGACACTAGGCTTTTATGTGAAAACCGAAAGCGACCATATAAAAAAGCTTGAAAATTTGGCAAATGAAGATGGACTTACTGAAGTTTACAACCATAGGTTTTTTCATGATGCTTTAAGAGAGAAATTAACAGCATGTGAAAAGGATAATAAGCCTATTTCGCTGATATTTATAGATATAGACTATTTCAAATATTATAATGATTTGAATGGCCATCAAAAGGGTGATCAGGTACTAAAAACTATAGGGTCTCTGCTAAAAAGTAGTGTAAGAGATGGAGATGTTGTGGCAAGATACGGTGGGGAAGAATTTTCTATTATACTACCT
Organism: Clostridium omnivorum; assembly: GCF_026012015.1. Lineage (NCBI taxonomy): Bacteria > Bacillati > Bacillota > Clostridia > Eubacteriales > Clostridiaceae > Clostridium > Clostridium omnivorum. The sequence continues at coordinate 2,090,635 of NZ_BRXR01000001.1, forward strand.
GATACTTTGGAACAGGATGCAATTATAATAGCTGAAAATATAAGAAAAAAAATAGAAGAATCTTATTTTGAAGGTGAAGAACATCAGCCTAATGGAAAGCTAACTGCCTCCATAGGAGTATCTGTTTATCCTGACAAGGCTAAAAGTGATGTTGAACTTATAAAATCTGCAGATGATGCTCTTTATAGAGCTAAATTCTTTAACAAAAACAGAGTTGAAGCATATCATTCTATACTAGATGAGTTAAAAGAGGATATAGATGATAAAAATATAGACCTTGTTACTTCTATAAAGACATTAATAAGCGTTATTAATGCTAAAGATAGATATACCTATGGTCACGTTGAAAGAGTGGTTATTTATAGTAGGTTAATTGCAGATAAGCTGGGACTTAGTGAGAAAGATAAAAAGAAGCTAATATATGGAGCCTATATGCATGATATTGGTAAGATTAATATTTCCGAAGAAATATTAAATAAAAAGATGCCACTAACTAAGGATGAATGGGAAATGTTAAAGCTGCATCCAGTAAATGGGGTTGAAATTATAAAGCCTGTTGAATCGCTGATGGATATCTCTCCTCTAATATTACATCATCACGAAAGATATGATGGAAATGGTTATCCCGGAAATCTAAAGGAAGAGGAAATACCTTATCTTGCTAGAGTTTTGACAGTTGTGGATAGTTATGATGCTATGACATCTAATAGACCATATTCAAAACCAAAAACTCAGGAGGAAGCAATTGCAGAGTTAAAAAAATGCAGCGGCACTCAGTTCGATTCTTCTATAGTTGATGCATTTGTAGAAGTTATTAAAGAAAATAATATTGATTATTAGATTAATCTATGGGAATGCACTGGGATGTAGTTAGGTATAACTGCTATTAGCTTGTTCTAGGAGTATAATACGAAATAATAACATGTAAAAACAAAAAGTCTTTGAAATAACTCTTAATCAGGCGTAATGGTAATACCGGTATCAAGGGGCAAAGTCACTTTTTCTTCGCCAAAATAAGGGCTCTAGCAAAATTTGCTGGAGCTTTTTTTTATGGATTATTGATTTACTTTAGTATATAATTATCAAAAAGAAGTTAAAGAAAAAAATGAAGATACGATAATATTAATAATAAAATACTTTTGATAGGAGAATATAGATGAAAAACAGAAGAATAAAGGTGTTATCGTTAATGTTTGTTTTGATAAACTTATTTGTAAGCTTTAATGTGATGCCAGCTGCTGCAGCTGCAACAGGCACAGATACAAGTGGTTTTACTTGGCAGTCTGATGATGGAGTGACATATTCCATAACAGGTTATAATGGTAGCGACACAAATATTATAATACCTAGTTCTATAGATGGACATACGGTTACGAGTATAGCTAGTAATGCTTTTAAAAATAAATCATTAACTAGTGTAGTAATTCCTAATACTGTTACAAGTATAGGTGGTTTTGCATTTTACTATTGTTCATCTCTTGTAAATATATCAATACCAGATAGTGTAACGAGCATAGGAGACAGTGCATTTGCATATTGTATATCCCTTCCTAATATAACACTTCCAGTTAATCTTAATAGTATAGGAAATTCAACCTTTCAAGATTGTAAAGCATTAACAGAAATTACAATACCAAATAGTGTTACAAGTATTGGAACCTATGCGTTTTTCGAGTGCAATTCTCTTACTAATATAACAGTTCCAAATAGTGTCACGTACATTGGTGAAGGTGCATTTAAGGATTGTAAAGCCCTTATATCTGCACTAATACCTGATAGTGTATCAAGTGTAGGAAATTATTTGTTTTATAATTGTCAGCGTTTATCAAGTGTAAGATTGTCAAATAATCTTACGAATACAGGAGATTTTATATTTTACAATTGTTTCTCTCTTGTAGGAGTTACACTTCCAAGCAACCTCACGAATATTGGAAACAGTGCATTTGAAAATTGTACAGCCCTCACAAGTATAGCAATTCCAAATGGTGTCACAAGAATTGGATATCGTGCTTTCATTATGTGCAGAGTTCTTTCAAATATAACAATCCCAAACACAGTTAAAACCATAGATTTTAATGCATTTGCTCATTGTTATGCTTTTACAAATATTGTAATTCCGGATAGTGTTACAAGTATTGGAGATTATGCATTTTATTATTGTACATCTTTAACTGAAGTAACTATTCCGCAAAGTGTTAATAGTATTGGCTTTTTAACATTTAATAGTTGTAATTCAAATTTGATAATTAAAGGTTTTGGAGGTTCTTACGCACAAATGTATGCAGGTAGTAACGGTATTCCGTTCCAAGAACTGGCTACAACTTATACAGTAACATTTAACAGCGAAGGTGGAAGTGGCGTAAACAGTATACAAGCAGATAATAATACATTAATAGTAGAACCAGCAGCACCATCAAAAACTGGCTATGTCTTCGGTGGTTGGTATAAAGAGGCAGAATGTATAAATGTATGGAACTTTGCAATAGATAAAGTAACAGCCAATACAGCGCTGTATGCAAAATGGACAGATATATGCGACGTTGATTTTGATGGTATGGTCAGTGTGTTAGACTTAGCTTCAGTTGCTAAGAATTATAATACAAATAATACGGATGGAGAATGGAATTCAACCTTTGACTTTAATAAAGATGGAACAATTGACATCTTTGATTTAGTACTTTGTTCTAAAAAGATAAGTAAATAATTTTATTGAAATGGGAGTTTTACAATTAAGTTGTGTAAGACTCCTATTTTTAATTTGTACTAATTGACAAGAACAAATAAAAGAAGTATATTAATCGTGGAAACTTTAAAAACTATATTGGTTTCCAAAGGGAGAGAGTATATGAATAAAAATTATTTTTCAAGAAAAGAGCTTTTATTTTTAATAACTATCAGTATAGCTTTAGGAATTAGGCAAATGGCTATGACTATGGTTATGCCTTTTATATCTACTTATAGTAAAATTTTAGCTTATAGTACTCCAACCTTAGCTGGAGTTGCGCTGGGCATTTTTGGATTGACACAAGCTATATTTCAAATTCCCTTTGGAATATGGAGTGATAAAGTCGGAAATAAATTAGTTATGCTATTTGGTATAATGGAAGTAGTAATAGGGCTGATTATAGCATATTTGGCGACCAACATCTATTTATTGATATTTGCTAGAGCCTTGCAGGGGAGTGGGGCTATACTTGCGGTAGGCTATTCATGGGTAACGGGTTCTGTATGTGCTGAAAAAAGACCCAGGGCATTAAGTATCTTAGGTACCATAATTGGGGTTGCTGCAGCTAGCTCTTTTGCCTTAGGGTCAATAGTTAACAAAATTTTATCTGTAAAAGATATGTTTTTAGTGTGTGCAGCTCTTATTTTTGTAGTTTGGGTTGTTATTTTGGTATTTCTAAAGGAGGAAGACAATTCAGCTTCTAGCAGTGAAATAGGGGGTAAAATAGACATAAAGGGAAGCCTTAAGACATTGCTGAGTAATAAGCTATACGTCAGACTCAACTTAGCAGGCTTTATAAATAATTTTATTATGACGGGAGTATTTTTTATAATACCACAGTATTTAGATAAGATTACTGGCATGAGCGGCATGTGGAAGGTTTTTATGCCTGCAGTAATAATTGCTGTTATATGCATGAGAAGGGTTATAAGCTTTGTGGAAAAGGGACACAGCTTAAAAGTTATTGTTATTTCCTATATAATAATTGCTATTGGAGTAGGCTGCTTTTTTAATAAATCATCATTTTATTTTATTCTAATTGGAGCTATACTTTTTATGACTGGATATATATTATTAAATACTGTAATACCATCAGTAGCTAATGATATAGCTGAGGATAGTTATAGAGGCACTGCAAATGGAATAATAAATAGCTTTCAATATGTAGGCTCCTTTGTGGGATCTGTTGCTGCAGGAGCTTTATGGAGTAATCATGAAAGTTTAGTTTTAATTGTACTAATTGTAATGTCACTACTTGGAGTTGCCACAGTTAAAATAAATATAGAATAGAGGAATTAAAGTGAAGGATATTATATTAAGGACTGCTGCAGAAAAAATTCAATGCTATGGATTAAGAAAATTCACTATGGATGAAATTGCTGAAGAACTGAAAATAAGCAAAAAAACTCTTTATAAATATTTTTCTGGTAAGGATGAGATTATTCATGAGTATTTTATTGCCATAGTAAAGAGTGATATAGAGAGCACAGAAGAAGCATTAAAAAAGGCTAATTCTTTATCCGATAAGCTTAATGCTATAGTTAATTCGTATCATAAATACAAATTACCTGCACATGTCTATGATGAGGCAAGTAAATTTTATAAAAATGAATGGGAAGAAGTGCAGAAGCTAAAAAATTATAAATTAGAGCTTATTAATGATATTTTAAAGGCTGCTGTGAATGAGGGCTATTTAAAGAAGGATATCAACCTCAATATAGTAGGAGTAATGCTGGAAAAAACCGTTGATACCCTTTTTAGCTACGAATTTTTAAGTGAAAATAACATGACCATACATGAAGCCTCAGATAAGGTAATTAATATATTATTGCACGGAATTATGGATGATAGCCAGAAAAAAGATTAAATTTTTTCATAGCTTTTCTTAAATAGGCATTTGAGTGAAATATAGAGATATGTTAATCCGATATTCGTATAAATCAGGTAAAGTGCAATCTTTATAGTATTTGGGTACCATACGAAAATGTACTCCCAGGTTCTCTTGTTAAACAGAAAGTATGGCACTGAATAAATTGTATAACTAACCAAGAGTAAAGACAGAGATAAAATAACTACTTTTATAATAGTTTTTTTACTTCTAGGTTGAAAGATTCTTGATTTGAAATGGATATGTCTTATTAGCTTGATTAATGAAAACAAGAGAATGCATAATAAGATGCTTGATATAATAATGATTTTAGTTGAAATTGCATCAATTAAAATATTAAAATCACCAATATCCTTAACAAGTTTCGTTCCTAAAAGCATGTTCATAATACCATTGCCTATGGTAGATGCATAAAATGAATTTGTATTGCAAAGTACAGCAACACCTAGTTTTTCTTTGGGTCTAAGCACTATGTGGGAGGAGTAATTGGGGTTGGAGCCACTGTGAAAAAATTCAGGGCCATTATTAGCATATATATACCATCCGGCAGCATAACGCATACCATTTTCTGAGCTATCAAGATTTGGGTTTGGTATGTGTGAAGCTTCAATGAGCTTACAGTCAAAAGAAGATAGGTTATATGTACCTAGCTGAATTTTCATCCAGGCTGCCATATCCTCGGAGTTTGAAATAATATATCCAGCAGGCTTATTACCACTGTAAGATGGAGCTTCATAATTCTTAAGTTTTGAAAACTCTATTATGTATCCCTTTGACATATTGATTGAATTTATTTTGCTTTTATACATATATGTGCTGTTCAATCCCATTGGTTTTAGAACTTTCTTTTCTATATAATCTTCATACTTTTCTCCAGACACCTTTTCGATAAGAAGCCCTAAAACGTCATAATTAATTGTTGCATAGGTGTGCTTGCTGCCTGGTTTATTGCTTAATTCTATACCCGCTAGCTTTCTTACTGTTTTTTCAATCGCAGTTTTATCTCCATCATTTGCTTCAGGAATAATAGCTATTGTGTAGGAGGGTATGCCGCTTGTATGGTACAAAAGTTCCTCGATAGTAACGGTTGCTGCCATACCTTGATACTTCATTTGTAGCCATGGAATGTATTTGGTGATTGGATCATTTAGTTTAATAAGACCATCCTGCTCCAGCTTTAGAACTCCTAATGCTGTAAAGGCCTTACTATTAGAGCCGAGCTCAAATAATGTTTTAGAAGTTATCTTTTGATTTGATTTTAAATCTGCATATCCAAAGCTTTTTTCATAGATTGTTTTATCCCCTTGAGTAATAACTATAGATATTCCTGGCAGCCTTCCTTTAATAGTGTTTTTATTTATAAACTTGTCTATATCAAGCTCACTACAATTTAATCCATAATACTTCAGTGCAGATACAGAACCACTAGTAGGGTTTGTTTCTTCTTTATATTTAAAGTATTTATCATTTGGATATATGAAGAGATAAGTAATGCAGAGTACAATTAAAATGCCAGATATTAAAGCCTTTTTCATCTTTTTACACCTCCTAAACATCCCTTTCCATTCTATAATTTTGTGTAAGTTTTAATATTATCCAAGCAATCAATACAGAAGTGAATAAGCTGAGACAGCAGACAATATATTCAGTGCCTTTTGCTTTGCTGGCACCTGAAAAGCCAAATACAGCAGAAATAGGATAAATATAACGATACTTGGAACTTGCGGCTATAAGGCCTGTAAAAGAATATAATTCTGCAAATATGACAGAAAGCCAATTTCCATTTTTAATTGTTGTCATTAAAGAAATAATAGGCAGCACAGCAATAAAACATCCTAGCCCTTGAAGAATATAGCTCTTTAGTTGAATAAATATGAGCATAGCTGTTATTTGACTTGGATGAACTGCTACTTCTGTTATAAGGGTAAATGCAAATAAAAACATGCACAGTAATATTCCTATAATAAGAGAAGCTATTAGCTTTGCAGCAATCAGATTATTTGTATTAATAGGTATCATCATAAGACTTTTAAGTGTATCGTCATGGTGCTCTCTGCTGATCATATAGCTTCCAAGTAAGGAGAAAAGCGCTGGAATAATGAAGAACGTTCCATATGCAAGGGTTTCATTCATCAGTCGTTCTGCAGTGTAATTGGACTTTAAACCTTGAGCAGCGGCACACAGAAAGAATAAAAAATTTGTAACTATAACAATATACAATATTTTGGAGCGTTTTAATTTTGAAAACTCCAGTGTTACTAACTTAATCATAAAAGCCTCCATTAAAAATCCTGCATTTTCAGAGAGTAAATTGATACTGCTATTGATATTGCATCAACAATTGTAATATTGAGAATGCAAGAAGTTAAATTGGCACTTAACTTAATACCTTCAATATTTTTATTCCATATAATTCCAGCTACACTTGAAAGAGGATGAACTCCTACCAGATTAGAGGATAGTATAAGTCCTGAGATGGAGTAAATCAACGAAGCACAGGTAGGCATAATATAGCCCTTTTTTGCAATTACCACTATTGCCACTATAGGAAATATTGCAAAGGTAGTTAAGAAGCCTGTTTGTAGACATAGTGAAAAAAGGCGTAAAATTAATGCTATGGTTATGTCAGGGTATCCCAATATAAAAGCACCGAGGATAGTAAATACTGCATTTAAAAGCATGAATAGTATTGAAAATAAAAGTAATATTATAAACTTTGAAAAGATGAATAATGCCTTGTTTACAGGTACAATCATTATTTGCTTCAAAGTGCAATTTTCCCTCTCGTCAAAAAAGATCATTGAGGCTATCATGCCTAATACAATGGGAAGCAGCACCCATTCTGTAAAAGTGAATTGATAAAAATCTGTAAATTTAGCATTTATACTGCTGCCTTTAGGTAAATTAAGGGTATATAAGGTTGTAATTAATGGTGGCACAGTGGAAGTAAGCAGTGCAAAGAGAACAATCCATTTTCTTTTCAATTTTATAAATTCTGTTTGGAGTATATTAAGCAATGCCCTCACCTCCAGTAATTTTCTTAAAATAATCCTCTAGAGTATCATTGCAGATTTGTGAAATGGCTACATCAATACCATCTAAAATAAGAACTCTATTGATTTCTGCTGTGTTAAAGTCAGTATCATAGATTCTAATTGTAATATTATCTTCTACAGTGTAGTCATAGATTTTAAGCTTTTGCTCCAATACACGAGAGGCCCTTGAAGAAGATGAGACCTTAAGAAGTATGTACTTCCTGTTCTTTTTTTGAAGGTCCTTATAACTGATTTCCTGTAGCAAAACACCTTCATGTATAATGCCGATTGTATCTGCAAGCTGTTCAATTTCCGTAAGAATGTGGCTAGATATCAGTATAGTTATTCCTGTTTCTTTGCTAAGACTTTTAATAAATTTCCTCATCTCAGTAATACCAATAGGATCAAGACCATTGGTGGGTTCATCTAATATTAAAAGTTCAGGTTCATGCATAATAGCGTTAGCAATACCTAAGCGTTGTTTCATTCCAAGAGAGTATTTTGAAAACAGTTTTTTATCGTTATATGGAAGGCCAACTATATCCAGTGCATGCTTTATTCCATCTTTTTTTGACATTCCTCTTAGCTTTGCAAAAATTTTTAAGTTTTCCGTTCCTGTAAGGTTTGGATAAAAGCCAGGGGTTTCAATAATTGCCCCAATACGTGGATATATATTTTTTTCATTACCTTTAAGGGCTTTCTCAAATACTTTAATTTCTCCGGATGTAATAGAAGTTAGGCCTAATATCATCTTCATTATGGTAGTTTTGCCAGCACCGTTTCTACCAAGTAAGCCATAAATGTCTCCTTTTTTAATATGAAGATTAACATCATTAACTGCAAATTGTTCATTATATTTTTTTGTTAGATTCATTGTTTCAATAACCAACTTGTTCATGGATAAATTATCTCCTTTTTTTATCTATAGCTTTATTATAAATACAAAACCTTGCTAAAATCTTGCCAAAATCTTGTTTTTTTCTTGTTTTTGGCTAAGATAATAAAGCTCCGTGATACATTCACAGAGCTTTATTTGCAGGAAGAGTAATTGTAAAGGATGTTTTATCATATGGAACACTTTCAATGGAAATAGAACCATTATGGGAAGTAACAAGCTCTTTAACAATAGAAAGGCCCAAACCACTTCCTTTATTGGAGCGTGCTGTATCACATTTATAAAGCCTTTCAAAAACATAAGGAATTTCTTTTTCGGCAATTCCTTTGCCATTATCATTGATAGTTATTTCGATAGTATTATTTTTTTGAACAATACTAATGCCAATTTGAGTTCCATTGCTATGAAGCATAGAATTTTGTATGATATTATTAATTATACGTGCATAAGCTACTACATCTAAAGAAGCATAATACTCAGCTTCTGGGATATCAATGCTAAATTTTATAGAATTTTTATCAAAGCTTGGTATCCAGTCTGCAATTATACTTCTTGTAAGTTCGTTAATATCAATATTTTCAAAATGAAATATTCTTTCTTTAGAGTCCAACTTAAACCATTCAAATAGCATATCTATGAAGTCCTTTAAATTATATGCTTTATTACGTGCAATCTCTATGTACTCATCTTTTTCAGTTCCATCTACAATCTTATTATGAATTGCATCCAAATATCCTATAAGAGATGTAAGAGGAGTTCTTACATCATGTGAAAGACTTGTCATCAGTTGTTTATAAGCCATGTCCGATTTTTCAAGCTCAGCAATTTTAGAGGAGTTTGTCGCAATAATATCATTAATTTTATAGCATATATCAGCTGTTATTTCATTATTCCTAGCTAGAATTCTCCTGTTAGGATTACCTTCCTTTATTTCATCTAAGATTTCAGATATAAGTATATGTTTTTTTCTTATACTGATTAATTCATATAAGAGTATAGCCACTAATAATGTAAGCAGCAGAATTATTAAAATCAATAGCTTTACTATATCCATAATTTTATACTTCTTGGCTAAATCGATAGCCAACTCCCCATACTGTTTGAATATAAGTAGGATTATTTATATCAGGCTCTAGCTTTCTTCTAAGCTTACTAATGAATGACATTAGGTTGCTGTCATCAAAGGCATATTCATCCTTCCATACATTGCTGTAGAGCTGCTTTTTTGTAAAAACTTGTCCTTTGTGAAGTGCAAGAAAATAGAGCAAGTCAAATTCCTTTCCTGTTAAACTAACTTCATCTTCATTTACAATTATTATTCTTTTTGAAGCATTTATGATCAATCCTTTAAAATATAGAGGTTCTTCTATAGCTTTGCTAGAGTTATTTAGGGTTGTATAACGTCGAATGAGGGAGTGCACTCGTGCAATAAATTCATTAATATTAAAAGGTTTAGTAAGGTAGTCGTCTGCACCTAATCTGAGCCCGGATACTTTATCTACTTCGCTGTCTTTAGCCGTCAGCATTAAAACAGGAACTGAACTTGTTTTTCTTAGTTCTGTTACTATATCAAAGCCGTTCATTTCTGGTAACATGACATCTAATACAATTAATTGATATTGTTTTTCAAAAGCTTGTCTTAGGCCGTAAGTACCTTTATGGGCTAAGTCAGCACTAATTCCTTCTTTTTCTAAACACTTTTTTATTAATTGACATAGTTCAATATCATCATCAATAACTAAAATATTAGCCTGCACATTAACATCTCCTCACAAAAAGCTGATTAAGTAAACGCTAAAAAAGTAACTACCAATATTATACTATACAAAGCACATAGTAGTTTAATTATTTATATCAGATTAATGACAAGAATAATAAGGATGATGTGCGAAAAAACAGTTTTAATATTATCGAACTGCTTATTCCATTAATTTTGAAAATAAAATTAGCTTCTCAGAGCATTTGCTCAAAGGAAAATATAAGTTTTTGTCGAATATAATTCTTACAACACTTGTAATTTATTGATTTTTATGAGTAAAATTAGGGGATTTATAAAATTTAGAGGGTGGATAACGATGGCTATGATGAAATTATTTTTAAGGCCTAATGATTTAAAACCAGGAATGATTATTGCAGAGGACCTTATAGAAAACAATATAGTACTTGCTAGTAAAGGAACAATTATTACTCAACCTATTATTGATAAATTGAGTCAGATATACTTTTTAAACAGGATAGCTGTATTCCATGAGGAAGATGAGAAAAAGAACAGCTTGATCATTGATAAAGTTAAATCCGTTGAGGAAGTTGAAAAAAGCTTCAATGAGTTTACTTTTAATGTAGAGGATATATTTGATGTAATCGACAGCAATGGAATAAAAGATTTAGAAGATATAAGAGCTTTTGCAAAGAAGATTCAAAATGAATTAGATTCTACTAGAGCTATAATTAAAAATATAGTACTCAATGGCAGCGGAACCGATACAATATATAGACACTCTGTAAATGTAGCAGCCCTTAGTTCTATTTTAGGAAGATGGCTTGGACTTGATGAAAGAGATATCAATCTTTTAACTTATTCAGCCGTATTACATGACTTTGGAAAGACTAAGATAGATAAAGAAATATTAAATAAAAAAGGTACTCTGACTCCAAAGGAATTTCATCAAATAAAGAATCATCCGATAGCATCCTATAACTTGATAAAACAGGTACCATTTTTGGATTCTTCGGTATGCTACGGAGTTCTTATGCACCATGAAAGACTTGATGGTTCAGGGTATCCGCTAGGTATTAAGGGTGAAAAAATTCATGAATTTGCTAAGATAATTGCTATAGCAGATACCTTTGATGCAGTTAATTCAAATAGGGTACATAGAAAAAGCAGGGGGCCTTTTGCTGCCTTGGAAATTATTCAAAAAGATAGTCTAGGAAAGCTTGATTATGAATACTGCAAAGTGTTTTTAGACCATGTAGTAAATTATTATATGGGAGAAGAAGTACTTTTAAACAATGATATGATATGCAAGATTATTCAAATTAATGTTAATGATCTAGCGCATCCTTTGGTACTTCACGATACTGAGTTTTTAGATTTGAAAAAAGAACCAGGATTAAAGGTAGAAAGAATAGTAAAATAGAATGTAACCAGCAGAAAATCGCAGCAGAATATCTTTAGGCATGTGGAAATTATTGTTTAATATTTAATTATATGTTATAATTTAGTTGAATTTTTAAGGGGTGAGAGATATTATGGAGTTTTCTGCAATACAAGAGATGATTTCAAAAATAGACGGGGTTATCAATGTTAAGGTAATAGCAAATGAGACTGATATAGAAGAGATACATATACTGGCAAATAATTTACGAGCACCAAAGCAAATTGTTAGGGATATAGAATCTTCTATACTAGCTTCTTTTAATTATAGAATTGATAGAAAAACTATAAGCATAGCTCAAATTGAAACAGATGAGCATGAGGAAATAAAAAGAATTAAGTTCGGAGGAATTTCAGTAAATACCTCCGAGAATACTATTCATTGTACTGTAAACCTTTATTACAATGATGAAGAGCATTCAGTTACACAAATGGGAATAAAAACATCCTCAAAGAGAAGAAAGATAGTAGCTGAAACTACAATTAAAGTCGTAGAACAAATACTTGGACAAGATGCCATTTTTGATATTGTAGATGTAATAGAAAGTAATACAAAAGAAGTATCTTATGTTTCAGTATTAGTAAGCATGTTAGTAAGCAACAATGAAGAAGTAATGGTTGGTTCAGCAGTAATAAAAAATGATATAAACGAAGCAATTTCCAAAGCAACTTTAGATGCAATTAATAGGAGAGTTCAAAAAAACAATTTATAGTTCTGTTAATAAAGGCCGATTAATGTTTTATTTTTTTGCCCTTAGCGGAGTTAAATATGACAAGTAATAGCGAAGTCTTGTTAATATACGCAAAGGGGGATTTTATAAATGAAAAAGTTAGTTCCAATTTTATTAGCTATTTTAGCTTTGGCTATAGCTGGTGGATCAACAGCAACTTGGATATGGTAATTTAAATAATCGGCCTTTATATATATTAGGAGGTACTTATGAAAAATTTGCCCTTCAAATTAAAAATATATTTAATCTTAGTATATATTTTTTCTGTATTATCAATATGTCTTTTTATAAAAACAAATTATGTTGAATTAAATATAACAAGTATGGGCAATATTTTGTTTTTTTCTGCCTTAATGGCAATTACAGAAACCTTCACTGTACCGTTTAAAAAAGTGTCATATAGTACCAGTTTTGCTATTCAATTAGCAGCTTATATGCTATTTGGACCAGCTTCAACCATTTTGATAATTATAATTGGATTTTCATTTAGAGTATTAAAGGTTAATGATAAATATAAGCACATCTTTAATACACCTTTTTATGGAACAGTGTTTAATTATTGCGCGTTGATACTTCCTATAATATGGGGAAATTATTTTTATATTATAAGCAGAGGAACATTTAATTTAGATAAAATATCTTCAAACATAGTACAAATAATGTTATTTTCTGTCATTGTTTTTTCATTAAATACATTAATCATATCAAAACTAAGTTCTCTAGCTACCAATAAAAAAATATTTTACTGTATTATTAGTAATTTTAAGCTATTATTAATAAATACAATAGCAATGATTCCATTTGGTATAATATTAGCATTTGCTTTTTATAAATATACATATTTAGGTGTATTATTAATACTTGCTCCAATTCTTTTAGTTAGATACACCTTATCTCTCTACGTGGATTCAAAAACAAAATTTGTTCAAACAGTGGATGCACTTATGAGGGCTATGGAAGCAAGAGATAAATATACTGAGGGCCATTCTCAAAGAGTTGCAGAATTAGCTAGTAAAATTGCAAAAGAATTAGGATATAGTGAATGGAAAATAGAACAGTTGAATATTGCTTCTCTACTTCATGATGTAGGGAAGATAGGTATAGATGACAACATATTAAATAAGCCTGGAAAGTTAACAGACGAGGAATATGAGACAATAAAAAAGCATCCAGAGATAGGTTACAATATTTTAAAGGATATAAATGGACTGGAAAATATTATATCCATTGCTAGACATCACCATGAAAGATATGACGGCAAGGGCTATCCTGATGGAAAAAATGCAGAGGAGCTTAGTTTTGATGTTTTTATAATCCAATTGGCAGATGCTGTAGATGCTATGGCCACTGATAGGCCGTATAGGAAGGCATTGTCAGAGAATGAAATATTGGAGGAGCTAAAAAGACATTCAGGTACACAGTTCCATCCGAAGGTTGTAGAGGCTTATTTACGTATAGCTGAAAAGCAAAAGAAAGCAGAGTGATTATATTTTATGTTTATTATAGCTCTAATTATTTCAATAATTATAGGATACATATTTAAGGGAAGATTAAAAAATCTAATAAATGTAGAAATGAATTACTTATATTTAGTTTTTGCGGCATTTATGATTGAAGCTATAACAATATTTTGCATTAGAAAGGGACTCCTTCAAAGGGGAACTATAACTTTTGTTTTAGACCTATGTATGTATATATTAATATTCCTATTTGGGTATTTTAATAGAAAGAATCCTTTTATTGTTATAATGTGTTTTGGATTTTTATTAAACGCTATTCCAATATTTTTAAATGGAGGAGCAATGCCCGTTGGAGTAAAAACTATAGATACAGTAGGACTTACCCATAATATAGATAGAGAAGGTCTATATAGGCTAGTAGACAGCAATACAAAGCTGTGGTTTCTTGGAGATGTTATTCCATTTAAGTTTATTACTAATCTTGCAATTAGCATAGGAGATATAGTGGCAGCTATAGGACTTATGCTGTTTGTAATAATGGGAATGAAAAAAACGAAGAGTTAAATAGATATATTATAGAGAACTAATAGGTTCTCTTTTTATTTTTGCATAAGAACAATAATATTCTCTTAGTCTTGACTTTTTACTGTAAGTATTGTTTAGTTTATATTGGGGAAATTGAATGTGAAAAATGCTCTACACCAAAAGCTTTCAGTATAGAGCATAATAATTTATTCTTAACCCCTTACTTATTTTTCATAGTTAACTACATAATTTTGAATAGGCATTGTATACTGATTGTATATAAAAGTTACTGTACATTCAGTTCTATCAAGTCTGCAATAGGAATCACCATTTTTTTGCATTTCATTAAGCACTAGTTCACGCATTTTTCCATCCCATCTTGTTTCCCACGGACTATTTCCATTTGAAACATGAGATTTATCTCCTTTTAGCATTTCTCTCAATTCTTTTAGATTATTTTCATCTTTATTTGTAAAACTAAGGTTACTAAAACCGATGTTGCCTATATCGTAAATAATCAAATCAGCCTCAGCAGCTGGGGTGTACTGATTATTAACTGTAGTACCAGTTTTAACATATTTTCCATCTAAAAAGTCAAAAGTTACTGCTCTATTTTTAATTATGTCTATATTTGTGTTTTCATTGATAAGTCTGTATTCATAAATCTTATTACTAGTATTTTTACCGGGTTTAGTTTTAAATACATCCGTTTGTGTAATCATTAAGCTATTATCATTTATCTTTATTTTTCCAAGGTGAATATTCTCTCTTATTGGGTTACCTATAACTATAAGATTATGAACTAAAGTCCCGTACTCATCGGGCTCATTACCAGGCAAGTTATTTCCAGCCCAATTATTAGACTTAGAACTAGCAATATTATTTAACTGGCTAATAAGCCCAGTGTTATTATTAGGTATATTTAAAAATTGAGCATACTCTGTTCCTACAGCACCTGTAGGTGCGTTGCCATCTATATCTTTCAGTATAAATGTACATGCATTTTCAAGCCATTGACCATAGCTAGGACTCTCATAGCTGCTTCCCACCTTTTTGCTTTCTCTAATATCTAGGAAGTACCCTTTATACAATGGTCCAACGGATGCATACATCTTTGCAAAAGGCTTTGGATATACACCAGTGGCTATTTTGTTATTAGAATTAGTTTTTTTACTTGATAAGAAAGCATATGTGGCTGCATTTGAAGCGATGATTACGCACATGCAAAGAGTAAGTATTATATATATCTTTTTAAACCTTCTCATAAACTCCATACCTCCTAATTTGAATAAACCCATTGTGTGTCGTTTGGCTGAGTTGCAAATACATTTATATTAAAGCCTACATTTTTGCCTTCGGATGAATATGGAGCATTTTCTTGAAGATAAATAGATAAACTTATTTCTTTTTTTTCACCTGGCTTTAGTAATATAGGTTGATTGTTCTCATCTACTATTTGAAAATATTTTTCTGCTTCTTTCGAAGCTAAAGTATATTGCTTTAAGTTGCCTTCATATACTTTCTTGTCTATTGTAATTTTGTAATTTAAATATGGCAGCAAAGTATCTTGCTGAGATTCTGTAAAATTATCAAAGGATAGTGCGATTTTATTGGTCAAACTGCCAGTGTTTTTTATTATAAACTTACTTTCTTGAGGGTTATTTGGAGCTAATCCATTTATATTTACAATAGCCTCGCTATAAGGAGTACTTCCATCAAGCTTTATAAAATTGGTATCAATTGTTCCCATAGATAGATTAATACTATTTTGAACCTTTTGATGGCTAACAAAATAGGAAAGAGTATAATTTGAGCTTGTAGCCACACACAGTAAACCTAATAAAACTATAAGTAGTTTCTTTTTATTTTTCACTGTTATTCCCTCCCTTTTGCAAAGAGGTTTCTTTATATCCTAGAATTATAAATCCTATTCCAGAAATACATAGCCCTACAACAACAAATGTTATAAGGTTATAAAATCCACCAGTTTTGGGTAAGTTAGTTATTTTATCAGTTACCACGCCGCCGTCTTTAAGCTCATATTGTATGCTTAAGTTAAATAAATGTCTTAGGTTTTGAAATATATTTCCTGCTGTTTCTTCAAAATGCAGACTTAAAGAAAATTCTTTTTGACCTTTACTAGCTATTTTCATTGGATAATTTAGTAGAACTCCATTTTTATTAAAACTTTCAAAGGTGTCATCAAAAATAATATTTTCTCCATCTTTAAGCTGTACCTTAAGATTTTTTAAAAATTCTTTGTATAAGTCTTCATCAGAATTGATAATTTTATTTAATACATACATATCAACTGATTGAATTTTAACCGATATTTTATTAAATTCGATTTCATTATTGAAGTCATTTTTTATAACAAATTGTTTTGAAACAGTTTTCCCGGGATACCAAAGCCCATCGGAATCACTAAATATTCCAACTGTTTCATCACCATTTTTAGGAACGATTGTAACCTTTTTTTCTAAATTCTCCTGTGCTTTAACATTAACATAGCCACCAATAAAAATAATAAACAGGGTTATAGCTATTAAAGAATAGATGAACTTTTTATCTTTATATTTTTTAAAATTCATAACTTAACACCTCTCTCATAGCTACTCACTCCATGCCTCATTATTCCATTGAGTGGCAATAATATCTATCAATTCAAGAGCATTATTACTAAATTTAATATTATCTTCATTTATATCTTTATTGCTTAACTGGGTAGGTATTTCTAATCTAACTGTAAATATAACCTTGGAGTTGCTTTTCAAATTATCTAAATAGAATACGTCACTATTTTTCGTATCCTGAACAATTTTATAGAGTGAATCTTTCACAGCTATGGATAATTTAAATGGAGAATCCTTCGCTAGCTTTCCCTTTGTTATTTTTAGTTTTGTATCTATAGATCCGTTGTTGTTTAATGTAATCTCCTTTTCAAATGCATCCCCTGGTCTTAAGTTACTTAAATCAATATTTGAGGACAGCTGCTCACTTTTTATAAACTCATTACTGTCCCTGTCAGTATTTGTTATAGAAGCTGGTACATATCTCCACGACTTATTATCAGTTTCTATATTTATATCTCCAAGTTTAAAAGATAAAACATTAGTTGTAGAAGTAGACGTAAGATAGGAATAAGTTCCAGCTGTCGTTATAGAAAAAACTAGCAAAGCTATTATTAAAAGCCCTAGAGTACGACTAATCTTCATAAATATGCCCCCATTATAATAAAAGAACTACAGTGCGTTTAGCACTGCAATTCTTTTATTTTTATTATAGGATTATTTACCCTGTTCATCCCATCCTTTATTATTCCATTGAGTAGCATCAGCTTTAACTTTGAAATCAAATTGAGTATTCTTTCCGTTGTTATCTATAAGTGGAGATAACCAAGCATTTACTTGAACAGTCATAGTAGTGTCATGTTTAGCATGAATTAATAATAAAGCGTTATCTTGATCTATTAGAACATCTGCTGAATTAGTGCAATCTACCTGATTTCCTTTTTCATCAAGCAAATATACATTATAACTGCAATCCCACCAATTAAATTTGTCTAATTTATTACCGTCTTTATCAGTAAGATATACTTTAACCTTAGAATCTAATGAGCCTGCATTTGTTACTGTAAATGATTTAGTAATAACATCACCAGGTGCTAAGTTTTTAATAAGATTATTACCATCATTAACTACATTATTATTTCTCCAAATAACTTTATCTAATTTATCTGTACTTGAGTCTAAAGGCTTTGGAAAGAATCTGTCACCTTCATTTACACTGTGAGTAAGTGCCCATTGTGTACCATTATCAATGTTTATATCTACATTACCTGTCTTGAAACTCATAACTCCTGAAGAAGCTGTATCAGTAAAATATGCAAATGTTGCAGCGGTCCCCCCCATTAATAATGCAGCGGAAAGTAATAATGCTCCTATTGATTTTTTATTCATTTTAATACCCCCAATTCTTAAATATGAAACTACTTCTGCATTTTAACTTATGGCCAGTAAGTTAAAACAAAATATATTTTAAAGCGCTTTTAAACAAAATTTATTATGTTTCACTATTTTCTAAAATATCTTCTTTTTTGTTGTTTTTTTCTTTAATTTGACTATAGATTTCTTTACCAATAACGTAAAAAAACATAATCCATATTACTACCACACCAGCTAAGCCTTTTAATTTTGAAATAACATATCCTGCATATGGTATTCTAAATAAATATTTACCTACAATTTGTTCTGAAAGAACAACATCAGTATCTTTATCTTTATTAGCATCTCCTTTAGTTTGAAAATAAGGTTTTCCATCCTTATCATATTGAATATCTACAATTCTATGAGTTGATAAAAAAGATAAATTCCAGTAATACGTTACAATATCTCCCTTTTTTAGTGTCTTAGGATCAACCTTTTTATCAATTACTAAATCCCCTGTATTAAATACTGGGCTCATGCTGCCTGATAATACAGAAAGCCACATATACGAACCAGCTGATGGAACCTTAACTGTTTTTCCTCTTGTTTCTACTTTTCCATAAATGGATACTGCAACTAATATAATAAGTAAAATAATAATAACGGTACCAGCATAATTGAATATTTTTTTTGCTATTTTATTGCTTAGTATATTTTTTATAAAATCAAATAACCTCTTTATCATCCTATCGCCTCTTTCACAAACATTTAATAAATGTAATAGTCAGCTTACGATTATGTAAATTTCAATTACAGCACTTAATTTACTTGTTTATGTCATCACCTCCTCAAAAGTCATTAAATTTTGCCATAAAATTAGCCCCATCTCTTAGCTATTTTTTTGCTATGAAATGGAGCGGATTCACTATTCGCTCCATCTATGCCAAGTGACCACGTAATAGCATAAATTTCATTGCATCCATTCAGTTTTGTTTTGTTGTGAATATACTAATATATATTCATCAAGTATTTTTGATATGCTCAGTATAATATTTAAAGTAAAATTTTTTCTGAAATTTATTTTTTACCTTTCACTTTGCCTTGTTTATATATGATGGACTCTTTCTCTTATACCTTTGTATACATCATTAGCTACTATAAAAATTATTACTGCCCAAATTGTAATGATTCCAGGAATTCCTTTTAAAAACGCTATTAAAAAACCTATTAAAGGAATTCTAAAAATATATTTGCTTACGACCAAATTAGAATCAACTGGAGATACGTCTGCTACGTTGTTGTTGTCACCCTTAGTTATAAAAAATAACTGTCCGTCCTTGAGTGTAGTATTTATAATTCTGTGAGTAGTTAAAGAACTATTATATTTAAAGGTAATTACATCACCAGTTTTTATGTTATCTAAATTGGTTTTTTTTCCTACGATTATATCTCCAGGATTAAAGGTAGGCTTCATACTACCTGATAATACTGTCATAATCTTGTAAGGACCAATCCCCGGTATATAATCCTTTTTACTAATCCCCCAGATATTAACTCCAATGTAGAATATAAGAATGACAACAAATGCAAAATAAATTATGTTTTTAATCACCTTTAAGAAGGTTCTCTTCAAAACAATCCCCCCTGCTTTTCTTATTTGTACTGAAAGACCATTGGTATTTCAGATTACCAAATATTTTTCTTATGCTACAAAAAATCAAACAAATTTAAGTACATATGATATATATGCTTTTGATAAACTTAAATATGATTAAGTTTATGAAAAAATAATTAAAGGCCAAGAACTTCAAAATACTTTACCTTTAATTATCTTTAGCATCTAAACTTTTTGCCGTAGTTACGAAGTGTAGGAAAAATTATGCGTTAAGGCATATGAATATTGGCAGTTTTTGTTTATAATATAAATATGTAACAGGGTTATTATTTTCACAAAAGAATATTGGGGAGAGTAATTTATGGAGGTTTTTGTTGCTAGGCAGCCAATTTTTGACTGCAATCAAAATGTGGTTTCTTACGAATTATTATTTAGGCATGGGAAAGTTAACAATTATGAGGCTGTAGATGGAGATGTAGCAACACTTGATGTAATAACAAATAGTTTTGTATGTATAGGAATTGATAATTTAACTGGTGGAAAAAAAGCTTTTATAAATTTTACTGATAATTTATTAAAAAGCAATATATTTAGAGTTCTTCCTAAAGAATACTTAGCTGTAGAAATATTAGAAACTGTTGAGCCTACAGAAGAGGTAGTAAGTGCCTGTAGAGAATTAAAAAGCTTGGGCTATACAATGGTTTTAGATGATTTCGTTTTTAGTCCCAAATTCCAGCCTTTTATAGAAATAGCAGATATAATTAAGGTAGACTTTTTATCTACTCCATCTTATGAAAGAGAAAGATTAATAAGTAGAATAAGTAATAAGAAAGTTAAGTTTTTAGCTGAAAAGGTTGAAACTAGAGAAGAATTTGAACAAGCTGTTGCACTTGGTTATTCATATTTTCAAGGCTATTTTTTTAGCAAGCCAGTAATTATGACTGGAAATGATATACCTATACAAAAGTTTCAATACTTAAAGGTATTAGAGGAACTTAATAAGTATAATTTGAGCTTTGAAAATATAGAAGAAATAATAAAAAGGGATGTATCCCTTTCCTATAAACTTTTAAGATACATAAATTCTTCAAGCTTCGGTTTAAAGAGTAAGGTTCATTCAATAAGGCAGGCATTAGCTCTAATTGGTAAGGATGAAGTAGTCCGCTGGCTTACTATGATAATTTTTAGGGAATCCGCTGAAGATAGAAATGCTGAAGCTTTGACTACTTGCATTGTTAGGGGCCGTTTTGGAGAAATAATTTGTGCTATGAGTGAGGAGTTTAAAAATAAAGCATCTGATGTGTTTTTTATGGGAATGTTCTCTATGATTGATGTATTTATAAATAAACCAATTGATGAAATACTAGGGGAACTCCCTGTGGATTCAGATATAAAAGATGCCTTAATAGGAAAGAAAAATAAGTTTAGGGATATTTACGAGCTAATTTTATGCTATGAAAAGGGATTGTGGGAAAGGCTTTCCTACTATACTAATAAGCTTAAGCTGGACGAAAGGAAGCTTCCTGAAATTTACCTAGATTCTCTAAATTGGTCAAAAGAACTTTTGTCCGAATAGTATTATTTTTTATAGATAGCTAATAATACTCCTGTAAAGTTAATTTATATGTATGGAGGAGTTAGTATGAAGCTAGGCGTAGTAAAATGGTTTGATCCTGAAAAAGGTTTTGGATTCATTTCTGTTGATGGAGATGAGGATGTATTTGTACATCATTCAGCTATAAAGGAAAATGGAACTGATAAGATGCTTCACGGTGGTGAAGAAGTACAATTTGACGTAGTAGAAGGAAGAAAAGGTCCTGAAGCATCAAATGTAACTAAAGTGTGATATAGAGCTTAAAAGACTGCTGTAAAAGGCGGTCTTTATTAATTTGTTTTAGAAGAAGTTATTTCATTCTATGGCAATAATATTTAGGTAAAAAACTATTGCATTTGAAATAAAACAATAGTATAATAAATTCTGTCGCTAGCTGAAGCAGCGAAGATGAAAACTAAATAGTGTTTTTCATGAGTTTATTATATGGAGAGATGTCCGAGTGGTTTAAGGAGCACGCCTGGAAAGCGTGTATAGGGGAAACTCTATCGGGGGTTCGAATCCCCCTCTCTCCGCCATTTAGACTTTCCGTGCTAGATGGGGAGATAGCGGTGCCCTGTAACCTGCAATCCGCTACAGCAGGATTGAATTCCTCGCCTAGGCTTTAACCTGTGAGGTCTGGTCTATAAAAGTGGCGTTGAGAATTGGGTCCCACGCAACGAAAACTCATGAACCCCGTCAGGTCCGGAAGGAAGCAGCGGTAAGTGATTATTTTCGTGTGCCGTGGAGCAACCTGGTTTGAGTTAACTATATAGATAACGCTCATATGTTATTAGCCAAAGCGAGGTGCACGGTTTACATATGAAAATAAGTAGATGCTAAAAGGCGTCTTTTTTTTTACATTTTTATAAGTTCAATTGTGAAGATATACATATATAAGGTATAATAAATGTGGTTAGAATTATTAATACAATATAATGTAGATAATGCATTTTATAAGAGGTGAAAAGTATGGCATATACTGCTTTGTATAGAGAATGGAGACCTAGGTGCTTCAATGATGTAGTTGGTCAAAAAAATATAACTACAACTCTAAAAAATCAGATTATAAATAATAGAATAGCTCATGCTTATCTTCTTTGTGGAACAAGAGGAACAGGTAAGACTTCCACTGCTAAGATACTGGCTAAAGCAGTAAATTGCCTGAACATTAAAGATGGTGAGCCTTGCAATGAGTGTGAAATGTGTAAGAAGATCAACTCAGGGCTGGCCCTTGATGTTATAGAGTTAGATGCAGCATCGAACAATGGGGTTGAAAATATAAGAGATATAATAAGCAAAGTTATGACACCTCCTAGTGAGGCAAAGTATAAAGTATATATTATGGACGAAGTTCATATGCTGTCAACAGGAGCAGTAAATGCTTTTTTAAAGACATTGGAGGAGCCGCCAAGCAATACTATATTTATATTAGCAACCACAGACCCTCAAAAGCTGCCTATAACAATACTTTCAAGATGTCAGAGATTTGATTTTACTAGAATAAGAAGTGAAGATATATTTCTAAGGCTTAGGACTATTGTTAAGGAGCAGGGTGTATTTGCTGATGATAGGAGTTTAAACCTTATAGCTAGAATGTCTGATGGAGCTTTAAGAGATGCTGAAAGTATTTTAGATCAGGCGATTTCTATGGGCAATGGCAGAGTGGAATATGAAGAAGTAGTAACTATGCTTGGATTAGTTGCTAACGAAAATCTTATAAAGCTTACTGATGCAGTAATTGAAAAGAACATTGAAGCTTCTATGAAAACAGTGGATGACATAGTATTTGGCGGTAAGGACTTAAACAATTTTATAAAAGATTTAATAACTCATATGAGAAACCTTATGATGGTTAAGGTAAGTCAAAAGCCCGAAGATATACTTGATATGTCAGAGGAAAATGTAAACATATTAAAAGAACAAGCTAAAAAGATAAGAATAGAAGAGATAATGAGAAACATAAGAATTCTTCAGGAAACTGAGGAACAATCCAAATGGAGCAAGCAAAGCAGAATTTATTTGGAACTTGCAATAATAAAAATGTGTAAAATGGAATATGATACTTCTAAGGAAGTTATGCTAGCTAGAATTAATAGACTTGAAGAGACTATTAAGCAAGGTAAGATAACTATCGCGCAAACTCCAGAACATTCTTCGGTATCGCAGAACGCTAATACATCAGTAAGAACTAAGGCAAAACCTCAGCAAAAAGAAACTGTTAGTACATCAGAAATAACTACAAACCCAGATTCAAAGCTCTCTTTAGACATGGTTAAAAAGTCTTGGAGAGATATACTAGAGACCATAAAGGCAAGAAGAATGATGGTTATTTTTGCTTCGCTAATGACTGGTGAAGTAGTGGAGGTTAAGGATGGAGTTGTAGTAATAAAGTTTGATGCAGAATATGCTTTTAACAAACAGAGACTTGAAAAAGATGAGTACAAAAGGGCTGTTGAGGAGGCATTTTCTTCTGCACTAAAAGAAAAGGTTAGAATAAAATATACTGTAGATAAAAAAGATAATATAACCAAATCTCCAGAAGAAATCCTTAAGGAAACCTTTGGAGAAGAATTAGTGGAAATAATTGATGAATAGCTATATAATTAAAGGGTATATTTTTTGAAAACAAGAATATAAGAAATTAAATTAACTATGCTTAATGGTATAGTATGAAAAATAATTTGATTGATTTTAAGGAGGATATTTTTATGGCTAAAGGTGGATTCCCAGGAATGGGCGGAGGAAACATGAACAACCTATTAAAGCAAGCTCAAAAATTCCAAAAACAAATGGAAGATCTACAAAAAGACCTTGAAGAAAAGACATTTGAAGGAAAAGCTGGAGGCGGAGCAGTTGTTGCAGTAGCCAATGGAAAGAAACAGCTAATTGATATAAAGATAGATGCAGAAGTTGTAGATCCAGATGACATTGAAATGTTACAAGATTTAATACTTACAGCATGTAACGCAGCTTTAAAGACTGCTGAAGCTGAAACTGCTAATGAAATGGGTAAATTAACTGGCGGAATGAATATACCAGGGTTATTTTAATAGTAATAGTTAGGCATACATGATGTTCATGTATGCCTAATTTACAGGGCAAAAGATAAGTGAAAGAAGGTGAACAAAATGGAATTTTATCCAGTTAGTATAGAGAAGCTTATTGAAGAGTTTGCAAAGCTCCCAGGCATAGGGCATAAGTCAGCACAAAGACTAGCTCTTCATGTTCTTAACCTTCCAAAGGAAGAAGTAGAGGAATTTGCACATGCTCTTGTAAAAGCTAGAGGAACAATAAAATACTGTTCAGTATGTGGAAACTATACAGATAGTGATCCTTGTGCTATATGTGGAAATCCAAATAGGGATAAAGGTACTATTTGTGTAGTTGAGCAGCCAAAGGACATAATAGCAATGGAAAAGGTGAGAGAGTACAATGGGGCGTATCATGTTCTTCATGGAACTATTTCTCCAATGGCGGGCAGAGGACCAGAGGATATAAAGCTTAGAGAGCTTATAAAGAGAATTAATGGTGATATTAAAGAAATAATAGTGGCTACAAACCCTAATATTGAGGGTGAAGCAACCGCTATGTATATATCTAAGATTCTAAAGCCACTTGGTGTAAAGGTAACAAGAATAGCTCATGGAATACCTGTAGGTGGAGATTTGGATTATGCAGATGAAGTTACTCTATCAAAGGCTCTAGAGGGCAGAAGAGAAATTTAATAAAAGAGTGACAAGCTGAATATTTGTCCCATTTTATGTCAAAAATCTAGATAGATATAAAATGGGAGGTACACATATGAACAGGAAATTTATAATTGATTCTCTATCAAAAGACATAAAATATTCAGAGGAGCAAAGACAAATTATAAAATCCATTGAAGAAGCTAAGGAAGAACTTAGTAGAGCAAGACAGTATTTTGATCTAGTAAGTAATCCAAGCCTTGTTGATTATGCAATATATATGGAACAAGCCGCAAAATCAAGGTATTCTTATCTTTTAGCTGAGGCAAAGGATAAGGGAGTAGAGATTGATACAAGTTATGTACTCATGGCGTTAAATGCTATATAAGTAATATATCCAAGCTATTATGAATATAAATTAAAAAAAGTGTAAAACGGGGGATGAAATATGGAATACATGGCTTATTTTTTAGTAGCTATAGTACTTTTGTTTATCATTGTAAAGTTATTTTCATGGCCTATTAAGATACTAGTAAAGCTAATAATTAACGGAGTTTTAGGAGCAGTATTACTTTTCCTTGTGAACCTTGTTGGTTCATACTTTAACTTTGCTATTGGAATAAATTGGGCAACTGCATTAATTGCAGGATTCTTCGGAATACCTGGTGTAATATTCCTAATAATATTTAAATTATTTCTATAAATAAAGGGACATGTGCCGCATGGGTACATGTCTTTTTATCTATATAAACATTTCATATAATCCAAGAAGCAAGATTATTACTCCTGATAGTATGCCTGCAAACTTTCCAATAACATTGGATAAAAACTTCTTACCTAAGTAGCTGCCGGCGGATAAAAATATAACACTAAATAAAAAAGTTAATAATGATGTAATAATCACACTCAGTCCAGTAATGCTTGCACCTATCCCCATACCCATGTTATTTATTGCTAAGGCAAAACCTAAGGTCAAAGATTCCTTAAAATCAATATATCCTGATTTATCTACATCAGCCTTTTCAGGTGTGTTTAAAAGCTCTTCATAGCTAAGAACTGTGTGGTTATTTTCAGAAAGCTCTTCCTTCTTATCTTTAATGGTAATCCAAATGCTCCAAAATCCAAAGCCTATAAGTATAATGCTCCCTAATAAGTTAGCAATATGAATAGGGATAATATGAGTTAGTGCCTTTCCAAAGGACATGGATACGATTGTTCCAATACAGGACATAAATGCAATTATTAAGGATTTTGAAAATTGGATTTTTAAATTTTTAATTCCATAGGCAATTCCTACGGCTAAATTATCAATATTGGCGGAAAATGAAAATAATAAAGAAGATATAATATGCATAAGCACCTCCTGAATTCCTTATTAGTACTAGAAGCTTTAACATAGCGTTCTGATTTTAGCATATTCATAGCTTTTCATTTTGTGATAATTAATTTTTATGTTCAAAGAATTTACCCATTTTGTTAGCTAAAAAATAATGAAAGTTAAATCCTTAACATTTTCTTAATAATCCCTTAAGATTTCAATAAAGTAATTGTTTTCCAAGTAAGTTCAATCTATAATTCTATTTAGTGAGTTTATTAAGAATAGTGAAGGAGAGAAAATATGGCCAATGTATTAGAAGTAAAAGATGTGTACAAGCATCTTGGTAAAAGAGAAATTATAAAAGGCATAAGCTTTTCTGTTAAGGAAGGGGAGATATTTGGATTCTTGGGACCTAATGGTGCAGGTAAAACTACTACTATAAGAATGCTAGTAGGGCTTATTGCACCTAATAAAGGAACCATTTCAATAATGGGACATGAAATAGGTAAAGAAAGAGAAAAGGCTCTATCTAGTGTAGGAGCTGTAGTTGAAAACCCAGAACTATATACATATCTTTCTGGAAGAGAAAATTTAATGCAAATTGCACGTATAAGAAAAATACCAAAAGGTGAAGTAGATAAAGTTGTTGAGCTTGTAAAGCTTAGCGATAGAATAAATGATAAGGTTAAAAAGTATTCTCTAGGAATGAAGCAGAGACTTGGACTTGCTGCGGCCCTATTAGCTGACCCAAGATTATTAATATTAGATGAGCCTACTAATGGATTAGATCCAACTGGAATTATGGAATTTAGGGAAATTGTTAAGCATGCCTCAAAGGAGAGAAATACAGCTGTATTTATATCTTCTCATATATTAAGTGAGGTTCAACAGCTATGCGACACAGTTGCATTTATAAATGATGGTAAAATTCAGTCCGTTGAAAGCATTACTGGTGGGCAGATCAAAAATGAAACTGAAACCTTAGTTTTAGTAACAAGAGAAGCTAAGAATTGTTCGGAGGTTCTAAAGCAGCTTGACTATGTTTATGAGGTTTCAGCAGAGGAGAATGTATTTACAATTAATGCAAAAGAGGATAGTTCTCCAGAGATTGCTGCAACTCTTGTGGAGAAGGGTATAGCTATTAAAGAAATGTATAAAAAGCATAGTGAACTTGAACAAAGATATATGGAGCTTGTGGAAGGGGGCAAAAAGTGATGCTTACACTTATTGGAAATGAGATGAAAAAGTTATTCAGCAGGAAGAAAACTTGGGTAGTAGTAATAGGTTTTATACTGCTTTTGGGTATTCTTACTTTCGCTTTATATAAAGAAGAGCAAAATTTAAAAAAATATTCAAGTCCTGAGTTTAGAATTCAAAGCATGCAGGAATCTATAAATTATAATAATAAGAAAAAACAAGAGCTGCAAGATAAAAGAAATAGCGCAACTAGTACAGATGAAGATAAAAAAGCTATTGATAGAGAACTTACAAGGATTGATACTGATATAAAAAATATGGAAGAAAATATAAAAGGATTGAAAGATAATTCTGGAAAGAATATTGCATGGAAAACTGAATTAAAACAGCAAATCGAAGCTCGAGAAAAAGCAATTAATAATGAAGATGGAAGTAATATGCCAGATGAGTATAAAGAGAGAGAAAAAATAAATATAAATCAAATGAAGTATTTTGTGGAGCATGATATTGAACCTGTTCAAGAGTATAAACTAATTGGATTTAACTTCATAAATAAAGTAGTTGAATTTTTGGGAATGATATTTTTAGCTATGGGTATAGCAATTTTTATTTCAGATATGGTATCTGGAGAATGTACTCCGCCTACTATGAAATTTTTAATAACACAGCCGGTTTCAAGGGGGAAGGTTCTATTATCTAAATTTATAGCAGCGGTTGTATCTTCTGTTCTGCTCATAGTAGCTATAGAGTTAATTTACTTTTTATTTGTAGGTCTAGTCTTTGGATTTGGAAGTTCAAACTATCCAGTTATGGTTGGAACTAGATTCCAGTTTGATATGGCAACCGTTAATGAACAAGGGATTCATCCACTAAAGGCTATAGCAGGAAGTACATATATGATTCCAATGTGGAAGTTTACTCTTGAAATACTTTTGATGCAGATATTATTTATAGTAGCATGTGTATCCTTTATCTTCCTTATTTCAACTCTATTTAAGAGTAGTATGGTTTCAATGGGAGTAGGCTCAATAATAATGATAATACTATTTGTAATTATTAATCAGCTTAGACCATTAGGAAAGATTGTTCCATATTTATTTACTACCTATGGAAATGTAGTAGGGGTGCTAAAGGGTGATGAGTTAGCATTGAGGTTCCAAAACCCGGCATTAACAGCAAGCTTCTCAATACCGGTAATGATAATATGGGCTATTGTATGTTATGTTATTTCACATTTTGTATTTACTAAAAAAGATATACTAATATAGTACTTAAACCACTGGATTTACATTTTGTATCCAGTGGTTTACCATATTTACATATACATAATGGGGGCGATTATATGAGATTTAAAATATTACACACCAATGATGTTCACAGCAGGTTTGAAAACTTTGCTAAGGCTTCAAAAATGATAAAAAAATTAAAAGATGAAAACACACTAGTATTAGATGCTGGTGATTTTAATGATTTTATGAGACTAGAACTTCAAGGTACTAATGGACAAGCTGGGGCTGAGCTTATAAGTGCTGCTGGCTACGATGCTATTTCAATTGGAAACAATGAAGGTTTTGCAGGAATTGAACCTTGTGAGATTTTAGCCGCCTCAGGAAG
>NZ_BRXR01000001.1:2125000-2162500 GCF_026012015.1 Clostridium omnivorum
GGAAGAATTGTTGTTAAGGAACTCGGCAAATTGACCCCGTAACTTCGGGAGAAGGGGTGCCTACGCAAGTAGGTCGCAGAGAATAGGCCCAAGCAACTGTTTAGCAAAAACACAGGTCTCTGCTAAAGCGAAAGCTGATGTATAGGGGCTGACGCCTGCCCGGTGCTGGAAGGTTAAGGGGACTAGTTAGCGCAAGCGAAGCTATGAACTTAAGCCCCAGTAAACGGCGGCCGTAACTATAACGGTCCTAAGGTAGCGAAATTCCTTGTCAGGTAAGTTCTGACCCGCACGAATGGCGTAATGACTTGGGCACTGTCTCAACAACAAATCCGGCGAAATTGTATTGCGAGTGAAGATGCTCGCTACCCGCGATTGGACGGAAAGACCCCGTAGAGCTTTACTGTAGCTTAGCATTGAATTTCGGTATTGTCTGTACAGGATAGGTGGGAGACTGAGAAGTAGGGGCGTCAGCTCCTATGGAGTCACCCTTGGGATACCACCCTGACAGTACTGAAGTTCTAACCACAGTCCATGAAACTGGTCGTGGGACATTGTTAGGTGGGCAGTTTGACTGGGGCGGTCGCCTCCTAAAATGTAACGGAGGCGTCCAAAGGTTCCCTCAGAGCAGTTGGAAATTGCTCGTAGAGTGCAAAGGCAGAAGGGAGCCTGACTGCGACACCCACAAGTGGAGCAGGGACGAAAGTCGGGCTTAGTGATCCGGTGGTACCTCGTGGGAGGGCCATCGCTCAACGGATAAAAGCTACCTCGGGGATAACAGGCTGATCTCCCCCAAGAGTCCACATCGACGGGGAGGTTTGGCACCTCGATGTCGGCTCGTCGCATCCTGGGGCTGAAGTAGGTCCCAAGGGTTGGGCTGTTCGCCCATTAAAGCGGCACGCGAGCTGGGTTCAGAACGTCGTGAGACAGTTCGGTCCCTATCCGTCGCGGGCGTAGGAAATTTGAGAGGAGCTGTCCTTAGTACGAGAGGACCGGGATGGACTGACCTCTGGTGTACCAGTTGTTCCGCCAGGAGCACGGCTGGGTAGCTATGTCGGGACGGGATAAACGCTGAAAGCATCTAAGCGTGAAGCCCACCTCAAGATAAGATTTCCCATAGCGTAAGCTAGTAAGACCCCTTGAAGAACACAAGGTTGATAGGTCAGGGGTGTAAGCGCAGTAATGTGTTTAGCTGACTGATACTAATAGGTCGAGGGCTTGACCAAATATTCTTAATCTGTTCAGTCTTGAGAGAATAACATTCTTTCAAAGGAAACTCGCTCAACAGAGTTGAGGAGTACTGATTAGTTAGCAAAATCGAAGATTTTGACTAATCATGTATCTGGTGGTAATGGCAAGAAGGTAACACCCGTTCCCATTCCGAACACGAAGGTTAAGCTTCTTAGCGCCGATGGTACTGCAGGGGAGGCCCTGTGGAAGAGTAGGACGCTGCCAGGTTATATTTGGCTCCTTGGTCAAGCGGTTAAGACACCACCCTTTCACGGTGGTAACAGGGGTTCGATTCCCCTAGGAGTCACCATTTTATATGCAGATGTGGCGGAATTGGCAGACGCACTAGACTTAGGATCTAGCGCCTACGGCGTGGGGGTTCGACTCCCTTCATCTGCACCAATAAAGTCTGGATAGATTTATATCTAACCAGGCTTTTTATTTTTATAAAATATTAATTTGTATACTATATATCCACAAAAAGATATATAATATAGACATATTTCTGTGGATAATGTTGATAAAATATGTTGATAAGTGAATAACTTTTCAATTGGAGATGATGAAATGTTAATAGATAAGAATATAAAGCTTGTTCCTTTTATAAGGAGGCCTAATAGATTTCAGGGCTATGTGAGCATTGATGGAAAAGAGGAAATGGTTCACGTGCCTAATACAGGAAGGTGTAGAGAAATCCTTATTCCAGGAACTACAGTGGTGCTTAGAGAGGAAAACAATCCTTCAAGAAAAACTAGATATGATTTAATTGCAGGTTATAAGGGAGATAAACTTATAAACATAGATTCTCAAGCACCTAATAAGGTGGTAGAAGAGGCATTAAGAAATGGAAAAATAGAAGCTTTAAAAAAATATACAAATATACAAAGAGAAAAGACCTTTGGAAATAGCCGGTTTGATTTTAAACTTTCAGATGATGAAATGAGAGAATATTACCTAGAGGTGAAGGGAGTAACTCTTGAGGAAAATGGGAAAACTATGTTTCCTGATGCACCTACAGAAAGGGGAAGAAAGCATTTATTAGAGTTGGTAGAAGTAGTGATGAGTGGAAGAAGAGCAGGGGTGTTGTTTTTAATCCAGCTGGATGGTGCGGATTATTTTACTCCCCATGAGGCTATGGATAAACCTTTTTCTGATGCAGTAAGATATGCCTATGAGAATGGTGTTGATGTTTTTGCTTTTGATTGTAAGGTTGGAGTGGATTATATTACACTAGATAAAAGAGTAGAAGTAAGATTATAGTAATATGATTTTTATATACACAATTATTATGTATAATATATATATAAAGATTTTTAGAAAATAGCAATAAAAGTGTGTAGATTTATATATAGAGAAAGGTAGAGTTGATTATGAAGTATATTTTTTGTCCTAAGTGTGGAAAAAAGCTGATAGATAAATATAGCTGGGACGAAGGAAGTATACCCTACTGCCCTGAAGATGATATAATGTACTTTGATACTCCAAAGCCTTGTATAATAGTAGCTGTAGTTAAGGGCGATGAAATATTGCTGCTTAAACAAAGCTATACTTTTAAGGACTCAAAGGTTTTAGTGTCTGGCTATGTAACAAATGGTGAATCTGTAGAGGACACAGTATATAGAGAAGTTAAGGAAGAAACAGGTATAACAATTGATGATGTACAATATTTAGGAAGTGAATATCTAGAATCAAAAGAAATTCTAATGCTTACGTTTATGGCACGTTATGTTGAGGGAGAAATAACAAAATCATCTGAAGTAGAATGGGTAAATTGGGTTTGTTTAAATAACGCTATAAATGAAATGAATGAAGATGAAATAGGGAAGAGAATAGTGAGGAAAGTATTAAAAGAGATGGGCTTTACTGAAGATGGAAATATCTAATAAGTGGCATACATGAAGGCTCCATGCATGTAAATTTACAGTTTGTTTACAGAAAAAGGATGAAACATTATTTTTATAATGATATCATATAATAATAAGTGAGCACAGAGGGTATTGCTTAAATATTAATTGGTGGGTGAGAAATTATGGCAAAGAATGTACCAGAAATAAAAGGAACTTTAAGAAGTCATATGATAGAGCTTCCAGGAGTCATTAGAGAAGCTAGTGGCATAAGAGTATTTGGTAAGAGGTTGAAGTCTTTTTTATTCACTACTGATGTAGCTATCATAAAAAATACTAATGCAGATGCGGTTATAGCAGTTTACCCATTTACACCTCAACCAGTTATTACTCAAGCTTTAGTTCTTGCTGCGGATGTGCCAGTATTTTGTGGTGTTGGAGGCGGTATCACTACTGGAATGAGAGTAATTAATTTAGCTTTAGATGCAGAATTTAAAGGTGCCATGGGTGTAGTTGTAAATAATCCTACTCCTAATGAGGTTATCAGTCGAATGAGAGATTCGCTTGATATACCTATTATTGTAACTGTAGTATCTGAATTTGAGGATATAGATGCAAGAATTGAGGCTGGAGCAACCATATTAAATGTATCAGGAGCTAAGAGGACTGCAGAGATTGTTCGGAAGATAAGAGAAAAACATCCTAATTTTCCCATAATAGCTACCGGTGGTCCAACTAATGAAACCATTAAAGAAGTAATAGATGCAGGAGCTAACGCAATAACCTATACTCCGCCTACTACTGGAGAAATCCTTAAAGAAATTATGCTGGGATATAGAGACAGATATGAAGAGAATGTTGATATAAACCAGGAATCAGCAGTTGAAAAAGAAAAAGAGTAGATAAGATAACTCTATCTTAGGGTAGAGTTATTTTTGAGTAATAATGGAATAAAAACTATGAAAAAAATAATATAAATTAAGGAAACTAATTAATCATGCTAAAGTATAAAAAAGTGATGGGGGAAGCCAGATGAAAGGAATAATATATTATTTTAGTGCTACAGGAAACACTAAATGGGCTGCAAATAAGTTTAAAGATAACTTTAAAAAAGAGGATATAGTAGTTGAAGTAAAAAGCATGGAAAAAGCTGATAATATAGATATAGCAGGATATGATTTTATTGTAATAGGAACTCCAGTGCACGCAGAAGCAGCACCTAAGTTTGTTATGGACTTTATAGATAAATTGCCTGAAGGCCAGGGAATAAAAGCAATAGTCTATTCAACTCAAGGCGCGAATTCAGCTGCAGCTGCTGATATAATAAGTGATGTATTAGAGAAAAAAGGATACACTATAATGGTACAAACCTATATTAAAATATCAAATAATTATTATTTCGGGGTAGGTAAAGAACCAACTCTAGAAAAGATAACTAAAAATTTATCTGAAGCTGAAAAGAAAATTTCAAGGGTAACATCAGAATTTATCAAAGGAAACCAATATAAGAATTGTGTATCTCTTATAAGAATTGCAATGGGCAAAATATCAGGAAAAAGCTTTAATAGGTATCTGCCTAAGATTTCAACAAAGCTTACTTCAACAGATGAGTGTACTAAATGCGGTCTTTGTTTGCGTAATTGTCCTCATAAGAATATAACCTTTGAAAATGGGCATGCTGTTTTTCATACTTATTGTATGATGTGTACAAGATGTATTCATATATGTCCTAAAAATGCAATTAGGTATAAGGGTAAGAAAATAAAGCAGACACAAAAGAGTATGATAAAAGCATTAAACTTAAGATAAGGAAGGAGAGAAATGTAATGGCTGTAGGTGGAGATAATTGCAAAAATTGTCCAGAGTTTTTAGATAAGAAGTGTGATGGAAAAGCTGATGATTGTATGTGTAGAAGGTGTCCTAGAAGTTTAGGAAAATGTTTGATAACAAGATATTGCTCTGAGACAGAATCTGCACTTATATAAATTTGAAATGGGGGATATATTTATGAGAGAGGGCTATGATATTAAACTAGGGGAGTTTAAGGAGTATCTCAAAAAGCTGGAGTATCTTAATAATTCAGTAGCAGTACTATATTGGGATATGAGAGTAGGCATTCCTAAAAAGGCAATTCCTTATAGGGGGGAGATGCTGGGGTATCTTTCAGGAGAAGCATATAAGCTTCAAACTTCCGATACTATGAAGGAATTTATTGACTACTTTAGTGGGATAGAAGAGTTAGATGATGTAACAAAATCCATGGTAGAAAGCGCTAGAAAGAATTATGAACAGACAAAGAAAATACCAGAGGATAAATATAAGGAATATACTATTTTGGCTTCAAATGGTGAAGCTGCATGGGAAGAAGCTAAAGAAAAGTCAGACTTTGAAATCTTTAAACCATATCTTGAAAAATTGGTGGCATTTAATAAAGAGTTTATCGGATACTGGGGATTTAAAGAAAATAAATATGATACACTGCTAGACTTTTATGAACCAGGAATAACTGTTAAAGAACTTGATAAGGTTTTTGGAGAGCTTAGAGATGCAATAGTAACACTACTTAATAAGATAAAGAATAGTGATGTAAAGCCTAATGTAGAACCTTTTAAGAAAAACTTTTCTAAAGAAGATCAGGAAGCTTTTAGCAAACATGTACTGAACATTATGGGATATGATTTTGAAGCTGGAAGATTAGATGAGAGTACGCATCCCTTTACTATAAACTTTGGCAATAAGGATGTTAGAATAACTACACATTATTATGACAATGATTTTAGAAGTGCATTATTTAGCTGTATACATGAAGGTGGACACGCAATTTACGAACAGAACATTCCAGATGAGTTAATTGGAACAATGCTAGGTACAGGTGTGTCCATGGGAATACATGAATCTCAATCTAGATTTTACGAAAACATTATAGGAAGAAGTATAGAATTTTGGAAGTACTTTTATCCAGAGGTTCAAAAGAGGTTCAGCCAGTTTGAGGGTATTCCACTTACAGAGTTTTATAGAGGAATAAATGTAGTAGAGCCGTCTTTAATAAGAACAGAAGCAGATGAGCTTACTTATAGTCTTCATATAATTATTAGATACGAAATAGAAAAGGCACTAATAAATGGAGAAATAAAGGTTGAAGACTTGCCTCATATTTGGAATGAAAAGTATAAGGAATATCTTGGAGTAGAACCTGGGAATGATGCTGAAGGTGTACTGCAAGATATGCATTGGTCTGATGGAAGCTTTGGATACTTCCCAAGCTATGCATTAGGAAATCTTTATGGAGCACAATTCTTAAACAAGATGGTTAAGGATATGCCGGATCTATATAAAGATATTGAGAATGGAAACCTGAACAACATAAGAGAATGGTTAAAAGAAAATATTCATAAACATGGTTCTGTATATAAGCCAGCAAAACTAATAAAGGATGTTACTGGGGAAGAACTTAATGCTAAATACTTTATTGCTTATCTAAATGATAAATACAGTAAGATATATAATTTGTAATAAATAATGCTGGCTAATTATTTTTAGTCGGCATTTTTTGTGATAAAAGTGAAAATTTGTGGAACACTATTATTACTAAGCTTAAGGAGGCCGGCCGGTATGCTTTTATCAGAAGAAAAAAGCAGGATAGCAGAAGCTTGTCCTGAGTATAATCCTTCAAATCCAATATTTAAAGCTAATATAGCAGGCGGGATTCAAAGCTGCGATAGTTGTTCTTACTATGCAGATGGAAAATGCAAAAAAAATATTATGAATAATATTTGGAGTACAATAAGTTTAAACTAAAGTACCATAGAAAATAATTCGTTAAAAGGAGGTGACTAACAGAAAAATAAGTATATAAAAATTAGTTGTAAATTATATGTCTCAATAAAGATAAAAAGGCTTTAGAATGCAAAATATAAGCCAATTGTCGCAATTTTAAAAATGGTAAATGTATTATGATAGCTTATAAATAAGACTCTAAATAGGTTTGCATATACATAATATGCATAGTAAAAGAATAGATTATTGCAATCTCTTTACTAAATAAAAGTGTTTTTTTTATAAAAAAGTACAAATAATATAGCATAATTATAAAAAGAAATAATATTTACGGTTGAGAAATTTTTTTGTTAATGGTAAAATATAAATGGTGATAAAAATTCAAATATTTTAAAAGATGAAATTATTATGTCACTAATAATAGTTTGGAGGTATAGTTTATGCACAAGAAGTTGTTTATACCAGGACCGGTAGAAGTTAGACCGGACGTTCTGGAAAAAATGGCAACCCCAATGATTGGGCATAGAAGTAAAGATGCATCTGCACTTCAAAGAAGAATAAGCGATAAGCTTAGACAATTATTTTATACAAAAGAAGAAATTCTACTTTCAACTACTTCAGGTAGTGGTCTTATGGAAGGTGCTGTTCGTTCATGTACAGCAAAAAGAGCTGCCATATTTTCAGTAGGAGCTTTTGGAAATAGATGGTATGACATGGCTAAATCCAATAATGTACCTGCTGACTTATTTGAAGTAGAATGGGGCAAGCCTACTACTCCAGAATTAGTTGATGAAGTACTTTCCACAGGAAAATATGATCTTATAACTATAACTCACAACGAAACTTCAACAGGTTTAATGAACCCTGTAGAAGAAATAGCTGAAGTTATGAAGAAGTACCCAGAAGTTGTTTACTGCTTAGATACAGTAAGTTCAATGGGTGGAACTAAAATCGAAGTTGACAAATTAGGCGTAGATATTTGTATTACATCTTCACAAAAAGCGCTTGGATTGCCTCCAGGAATAGCAGCATGTTCTATGTCACAAAAGGCTGTTGAGAGAGCTAAACAAGTGCCAAATAGAGGATTGTATTTAGATTTATTATCACTTTACGAATACATACAGAAAAAGGATTATCAATATCCTTCTACACCATCTTTATCACACATGTATGCTTTAGACTATCAATTAGATAGAATTCTTGAAGAAGGCATAGAGAACAGATTTAAGAGACATAAGGAAATGGCTGAAGTTGTAAGAGCATGGGCTAGAGAACACTTTGAAATATTCCCAGATGAAAGATACATGTCAAATACTCTTACAAATATAAAGAACACAAGAAATATAGATGTAGCTGACCTAAACAAGAAGCTTGGAGAAAGAGGATTCCAAATATCCAATGGATATGGAAAGCTTAAGGATAAGACTTTCAGAATAGCTCATATGGCAGACTGCACAATGGAAGATATTCACGATGTACTTAAAAACATTGATGAAATATTAGGCTTTTAATAATAAAACTTGTAAATAACTATAAGGAAATGGAGACGCGTTTGTAATCGTTTATAAACCTCTCCATTTCTATGCAAAAGGATGTAAAAGTCGTTAATGATTTTAACATATAATCTATGGGTTATAAAAGGCACGGGTACATTACCCTGTGTTCTCAGTAAAAAGGAGGAATAAATATGATAAGAGTACTAGTAACTGATGGCATGGAAGCATCAGCTATAGTTGATCTTAAAAACAAAGGCTTTGAAGTCGTAGAACAGTTCTATGAGCCAGAAGTCTTAGGAGAAGAACTAAAGAACTTTGATGTTCTTGTAGTTAGATCTGCTACAAAAGTAAGAAAGCCTATAATTGATAAAGCAGTTGAAGGCGGAAGACTTAAGCTTGTTATTCGTGGTGGAGTTGGAGTAGATAACATAGATGTAGCTTATGCTATGGAAAATGGAATCAAAGTAACAAACACTCCAAATGCCAGCAGTGCTTCTGTTGCAGAGCTTGCTCTTGCTCATATGTTTGCATTAGCTAGATTTATACATATATCTAATGTTTCCATGAGACAGGGTAAATGGGACAAGAAAAAATACGAAGGTATTGAACTAGGCGGAAAAACTTTAGGTTTAATAGGCTTTGGAAGAATATCAAGAGAACTAGCTAAGAGAGCAGAAGTTCTTGGAATGAAGATTATTTATACAGATATAATGGGAAAGGCTGAAGGCTTTGACAGATATGAATTTGTTGAATTAAGTGATCTTCTAAAGAAAGCAGATTTTGTATCTCTTCATATTCCATATGATAAGAACAAAGGTGCAGTAATAGGAAAAGAACAAATTGCTATAATGAAGGATGGAGCTTACTTAATCAATTGCGCTAGAGGCGGAGTTGTATGTGAAGAAGCTTTACTTGAAGCTTTAAACAGTGGTAAATTAGCTGGAGCTGCAGTAGATGTATTTGCAGAAGAGCCAACTAAGAATGAAGAGCTTGTAAACCATCCTAAAGTATCAGCTACACCTCATATAGGAGCATCAACAGTAGAGGCTCAAACAAGAATAGGTGAAGAAATAGTTAGCATAATAGAAGAATTCTTTAAGGAGGGCTAAACTGTGGCAGTTGTAAGAGCGTTTAAAGGTATAAGACCTACAAGTGAACTTGCTGATAAAGTAGCAGCACTTCCATATGACGTTATGAATAGCGAAGAAGCAAGAGAAATGGTTAAGGGTAATCCTTATTCCTTCTTGCATGTAGATAAGCCAGAGGTAGATTTAGATAGAAGTATAGACCTTTATGATAAGAGAGTCTATGAAAAAGCAAGAGAAAATCTTGATAAGATGATTAATGATGGTGTATTAGTAGAGGATGGGAAGCCAAATTTATATATATATAGACAAATAATGGACGGAAGAGTTCAAACTGGAATAGTTGCATGTGCTTCAGTAGATGAGTATATTAACAATATAATAAAGAAGCACGAACACACTAGAGCAGATAAGGAACAGGACAGAATTAATCACGTTGATTACTGTAACGCAAATACTGGTCCAATATTCTTGACTTATAGAGCTAAAAAGGAAATAAGTGATATAGTTAAAGAATGGACTAAAAAAGAACCAGTATATAACTTTGTTGCTGAAGACGGAATTGCTCATGTTGTTTGGGTAATTGACGACAATGCTGTAATAGACAGCTTATGTTCATTATTTGGTGGAGTAGATTATCTATACATTGCAGATGGACACCATAGGGCTGCATCTGCTGTAAAGGTAGGACAAATGAGAAGAGCTCAAAATCCTGGATATACTGGAGAAGAAGAGTTCAATTACTTCCTATCAGTGCTATTCCCAGACGAAGAACTTTATGTTATGGACTATAACAGGGTTGTTAAGGATTTAAATGGCTTTACAACCGAAGAATATATGCTTAAGGTAGCGGAAAAATTTGATATAAGCAAATATGAAGGTGAGGGTCAATATAAACCTTCTAGCAAGCATACCTACGGAATGTATTTAGAAGGGCAATGGTATGAACTTGCTGCAAAAGAGGGAACTTATAACCCTAATGATCCTGTTGATAGATTAGACGTTTCTATTCTTCAAAATAACCTACTAAGACCAATTTTAGGGATAGAAGATCCTAGAACGGATAAGAGAATTGATTTTATAGGTGGAATAAGAGGACTTAAAGAACTTGAAAGAAGAGTAGAAAATGGAATGAAGGTAGCCTTCTCTATGTATGCAACTTCCATTGAAGATTTAATGGATATTGCAGATGCAGGAAAGGTAATGCCTCCAAAGTCAACTTGGTTTGAGCCAAAACTTAGAAGTGGTTTGTTTGTTCATAAGTTAAAATAAGTGTGTTCCTAAATAGATTTATTAGAATGGAACATTAACGAGATAAGTAAAAGGGTTTTTATTCAAAAGGGGGAAAAAGGAGTAGGTTTGGAGTAACATCCAAAGCCGCTCCTTTTTTATGCAGAAATTATATTATTATAACAATTTAGCTATTTTTTCAGCGATAACGCTAGGTTCAGTAGTTGGTTCAAATCTATCTACTATATTTCCTTCTTTATCTATTAAGAACTTCGTAAAGTTCCACTTAACTCCGTTGCCTTCTAAGATTTCTGGAAAGTTAGTTTTTAAAATCTCTGTTAGCTTTGCTCCTATTGGATGATTTAAATCAAAGCCCTTAAATGGAACTGATTCGCTTAAATACTTAAATAGAGGATGAGCGCTTTCTCCTCTTACATCGATCTTTTCAAATAATGGGAAACTTACCCCGTAGTTAATTTGGCAGAAATTCTTAATCTCATCACTGCTTCCTGGCTCCTGCTCTGCAAACTGATTGCTTGGAAAACCTAAAACTTCTACTCCTTTATCCTTGAACTCTTCATAGAGCTTTTCAAGTCCTTCATATTGAGGTGTAAAGCCACATTTGCTAGCTGTATTTACTATTAGTAAAACCTTTCCCTTAAATTGATCTAACTTTACATTCTCTCCATCAATATTTTTTAATTGAAAATCATATACTGACATATTATAACCTCCTAGATATTTTGAATTTAATTGTACACAATTTAATTTTATGTATCTAATATAACAAAATAAAAACTATTTGTCAATAGTAATTATCCATAGTTTACAAAACAATTGTGCAAAATTTATTTTTCCTTTATAATGGGCATATAAAAATGCTGCAAGCTTATAATAGAAACATTTATAACAAAGGAGTGTTAAGTATATGAGTACTTATGATAAATTAAAATTAGAAAACCAATTGTGTTTTTCAGTTTATGCTGTCTCTAGAGCTATAACCAAACTTTATAGACCGCTTTTAGAGGAATTAGATATCACCTATCCTCAGTACTTAGTAATGCTGGTGCTATGGGAAAATGAGACCCTAAGCCTAAAGGATTTAGGCAAAAAGCTTTACCTTGATTCTGGAACCCTAACCCCCTTACTAAAAAGGCTTGAGTCCATGGGTTTAGTAATGCGTAAAAGAAGCCTAGAAGATGAGCGATTATTAAATGTAAGCTTAACAGAAAAGGGGTTCCAGCTTAAAGAAAAGGCTAAAAGTATTCCAGATTGTATTTTAAAGGCTATTAACTTAGATATGGAAAATCTAATAAAAACTAAGGCTCAGATGGATAGCCTACTTACTTCTATTATAGATAACGAGAAGTAGAGTTTGCATAAATTAAAAAACATTCTTCAGTGTTTTAATTAGGAGTAAACTAATATTTTTCACAACTTAAAAAAGAAGGATTTTTGGATACTATGGAGAATACTGAAATATAATATAAAAATTTACAATTAGCATGCTGGAGGACTAAGGTGATGTACGGAGGAGTTACTATTGATGATGAGTTACTATCTGATATTGGAAATATAACTTATATAGATAATAAAAATTATGAGTGTTTTAGTTTTTTACCCGATGCTATATTAGTCCAGAGAGATGGCAAAGTTGTTTTTGCCAATGATGAATTACGAAAACTTCTGCATTGTAATGATGGAGCTATACTAGGTAAATCGATATTATCACTATTGCAGTTAAAGAGTGATGTTGTACTTAGTAACTCTATTAATAAATCCTTTAAAGTTGTTGAAGGTGAGTATAAGATTAAAGACTTTCAATCAAATACAATTGATGTAGATATAAGACGTAGTGTTAAGCAATTGAATAATTGTTGGTATGAGTTTTTTGTATTTAGAGATATAACTATGGAGAAGAAAAAGTACAATGCTGCTGTAGAGAGTGGAGTTACTACGACTAGAGATACGTCAGAAAGAATGGAATTGCAAGAAAAACTGTTTGAGAGCAAAGAACTATATAAAAAACTAATTGATATACTGCCAGATGGTATAAGTATTCACGATGGTATCACATATTCCTTTGTTAGTGACTCATATGCCAAAATGTTAGGGTATGATAATCCCAAAGAATTAGTAGGAAAAAGGCTTGACGAAGTTGTAAGTAAAGAAAACCATGAGCTTATTAAACGAAGAGTAGAAAATCTCTTATCTCAGGATGAAGTATTTTCAAGAGTAGAGTATCAATTCATTACTAAGCAGGGTATATCTAAAAGTTTTGAATCTACATCAATAAGGTTCTGGTATAATAACAAGTTGAATATACTATCTTCAATTAGGGATCTTACAGATAAAAAAAGGATTGAAGAAAGCAAGCTGCTGTTAGAGAGAACTATAGAGTATGATAAATTAAAAACAGAATTTTTCTCTAATATGTCTCATGAGCTAAGAACCCCATTAAATATACTTTTAAGTTCACTACAATTAATAAGTATGTACACAGATACAAAAGGAGATATCAACCTTTCATCAATAAGGAAGTACACAGGTATAATGAAGCAGAATTGTTATAGATTATTACGACTTATCAATAATTTACTAGATATAACAAAGATAGATTCTGGTTTTTATACATTAAATATGTGCAATCATGATATTGTGAAAGTAGTAGAAGATATTACCCTATCTGTAGCAGAGTATGTAAAAGAAAAAGGCATAGAGATTATTTTTGATACAGATATAGAGGAAAAAATATTAGGATTTGATGCAGATAAAATTGAAAGAGTGATATTAAATTTATTGTCTAATGCAGTAAAGTTCACCAAGTCTGGTGGAAGGATAGATGTGAGTATTCATGATCTAATAGATTGTATACATATTACTGTAAGAGATACAGGTAGTGGTATACCGAAAGATAAGATAAATAGTGTTTTTGATAGATTTATACAAGTGGATAAATCACTTTCAAGGAGAAGTGAAGGAACAGGAATTGGTTTGGCTCTGGTAAAATCATTAGTAGAGATGCATGGAGGAAGTATCACTGTAGAAAGTGAATATGGCGAGTACACTCAGTTTGATATAATACTTCCTGCAAAAATTCTTGCTGCTGAAGATGAATCAGGTTTATGCCATACTTCAATAAACAATGATTTAGATGATAAAAAAGTTGAAAGAATGAGCATTGAATTTTCAGATATATATCTATAATCGAAAGTATAAATAAGGAGTCTAAAATATATTTCTTGCTATATAATTATATAGTGTTATACTGAAGTCATGGATGTGAATACTACCCGTGTAGAAAATTGATTTATAAACGTGAAGATAATCTTTTTCTACTATGTTATTTTATTTATAGTAGTTACATAGCATTAATATAAAAAATGGATATGTAGTGTGCCTATTAATAGGTATATTACGACCTCGTGTTGAAGAACCACTTCGTAATTCTCGAAGTGGTTCTTATTTTTTGCAATTAATTGCATTGTAATTACTAAGTCTATATGTCAGGGAGATTGAATAAAGTGCATGAAACGAATAAAGATATAAGTGATGAAAAAATTGAAGAATATGAAATAGACTTTTATATAAGGATATTAGAGGCCTTAGTAGAAATTTACAAATATAATTCAAATGAAAATGAGTAGTTAGATATTTTTAGTAGTATTCATATCTATAAAACAGATAGAGGTAGATCTTAGGTCTACCTTTATTTTTTATTATTTTCTAGAATATCATTCAAGTTTTCTTAACTTAAAAACGAAGAAGGCTCCATTGTCTAAACCTTAAAGGAAAAGTATACTAAGAACATAAGGAAAAGATAAGCAGGGGGAGTAGTAATGAGTGATATAAGTATTGGCACAAATATTTTGCATTTGAGGAAGGAAAAAGCCTTAACCCAAGAACAACTTGCCAGCATGATTGGCGTTTCTGCTGGAGCAGTAAGCAAGTGGGAAACTGGAAATTCCAAGCCAGATATAGATTTGCTTGCGCCACTAGCAAGAGCTTTAAATACCTCCTTGAATGAACTGCTGTCGTTTAAAGAAGAACTTGAAGAAGAAGAGATTAAGAAAATTAAAAAAGAACTTGCAGATATATTTTTGCACCAAGGGTTTAGTGAAGGGGAAAAAATGTGTAAAGAGTATCTAAGCAAATATCCAAACAGTGCTGGACTAAAATTAAATATTGCTGGACTTATACAAATGTACTCTATGCTGCTAGGCGATAAATTTAAGGAATTAATAATAATAAAACAAAAA
The DNA here is from genome assembly GCF_026012015.1 of Clostridium omnivorum. Taxonomy (NCBI): domain Bacteria; kingdom Bacillati; phylum Bacillota; class Clostridia; order Eubacteriales; family Clostridiaceae; genus Clostridium; species Clostridium omnivorum. The sequence goes on from NZ_BRXR01000001.1 coordinate 2,139,919, forward strand.
TATGCACTGGCTCTCTTGTATGGAGTAGTGGACAGTAAAGAGAGTAAATATTTAAATACTGCTCTATTTCTTATAGCAAATATTCAAATATCACTTGAAGACTATGAAGAAAGTGAAAGATGTCTAAAAGAATTAATGAACTCTTTTATTGATCCAATGGTAATCTATGCTTCTCTTTTAGAAAGACAAGGAAAGAATAACCAGGTAGAAAGTCTATGCAAAAGAATGCTGCTAAGCTATATGGAACAAAGTAGAGCAATGATGTGTATATTATCTAGAACTTATAAGAATAATAATAACTTTGAGAAAGCTGTTTTATATTTAGAAGCAGTGAGTAAAATTGAAAGTATATTTAAAACAGGACTTTCTTCAGGCGCCTATAATTTGTGCAGGCTCTATATAGAAAAAGGTGAAATGGATAAGGCAGCTAAGTACTTTAAAAACTATGTGGAAGACTTGATTTCTATAGAATATGATTATAATAATAACCCATATTTTGAAAACCTTAAGCTTGAAATAGAATCAGAAGGTCAGAAGATAATACGAAAAAAATTATACGAGACTTTAATAGAGGAAGAGGATACTAAAGTGCTATCAAAACTTCCTGAGTATAATGAAGCAATTGATAAATTGAAGGCTGCTATGGAAGAATAAATTTGATTTTATATAATATATAAAAGAGGAAAAGGTATGATAGTAAGTGTAAGCAGGAGAACTGATATACCAGCATTTTATAGTGAGTGGTTTTTTAATAGATTAAAGGAAGGCTTTGTATATGTTGTAAACCCATTTAATACAAAACAAATAAGTAAAATAGAACTTACAGCTAAAACTGTAGATTGTTTTGTATTTTGGACTAAAGATGCAGAACATATGCTGAGAAGGTTGGATGAATTAAAGGATTTTAAGTACTATTTTCAGTTTACTATAACCTCTTATAGAAATGATGTAGAAAAAGATACAAGAGCAAAAAAGGATATTATAAATACATTTAAAGAACTTTCTAATAAAATTGGGAAGGAAAAGGTCATATGGAGATATGATCCCATTTTACTGAATGAGTCTTACACTAAAGAATATCATTACGAATGGTTTGAAAAGTTTTGTAGCCAATTAGAGGGGTATACTGAAAAATGTGTCATAAGCTTTTTAGATTTATATAAGAAAACAGAAAGAAATATAAAGGAATTAAATATAGAACCAATCAGTGACGTTGATATGTTCCAAATTGCAGAAGTGTTTTCTAAAATATCTTCAAAGTATATTATTGAATTAGAGACCTGTTCTGAAGGAATTGATTTGTTTAAGTACGGAATTAAAAAAGGAAAATGTATAGATGATAAATTAATTGCTAAGATAATGAATGCAGATATAGATGTGGGTAAGGATGATACTCAAAGAGAAGTCTGTGGATGTGTAAAGAGTGTAGATATTGGACAATATGATACTTGTAAGCATCACTGTTTATATTGCTATGCTAATTTTAACTATAAATTAGTAGAGGAAAATTGTTTAAAACACAATCCAAAGTCACCTTTATTAGTAGGAAGTATAAAAGGTGATGAAAAAATAACTATAAGAGAAATGAAATCTATCAAAATAAATAATAAGGATTTTGAACAAATCAGGCTAGTATAGGTTTAGTTTAGCATATAAAAAAGGGTATTGTTCTAGTTAATAAAAAGGGAGCAGTTCATAAATGCTCCCTTTTAGGTTAATAATAAATTAATTATCAGCACATGCCCAGGCATCAATTTCTACTTTAATTGATGGATCAGCTAAACCTGCTACATACATAAGAGTCATGCATGGATTATGACCCTTAAAAGCTTTTGATAAAGCTTCTCCACGTTTAGGAGCATCAATAGTGCCAACCATATAGAAGACTAGTTTTACTAAATCTGTAACTTCCATAGTAGCTGCATGTAAATTTCGAACAATATTATCCAAAGCATTTTCCAGCTGTTCTACAGCATCATTGGGAAGAAAGCCGTTCTCATCTTTTCCAATTTGGCCTGACATAACTAACCAGCGATTTTGGCCACTAACCTCTACCTGATGTGCGTAAGCTGCTACAGGTTCATGTATATTTTTAGGATTTCTAAATTCTTTCATAGTGCCACTCCTTTTATATATTGCTGCTTTTTATAGAATTTGGTAAGCAGCTAATAGTTTATTATAATTATATATAATTTTATTGCTGTAACAATACTTTTTTAACATGAATTATATAATCATTAATAAATTTATGTTTTACTTCTCTAATATCAAAATTGAACAGTTTGAATGAAAGTTGTATGAAATAACCACCAAATAGCATCATGGCTAATGTTCCTATGCCTAAAGTTCCACCTAGGAAATAGCCAGCAACTAGAGGAATGAATTCAATGAAGCTTCTAATAAGTTTAACTGGCTTATTAGTCTTTTTTGCTAATGCTACCATTAAACCATCTCTTGGCCCAGAACCTAATCCAGCTCCAATATAAAAGTAGCAAGCAACCCCTATAATAAACATTCCAAGTATTAGCATTAATACTCTGATTATTAAATTGTTAAAAACAGGAATTACATGATTAAGCATTAGTATGTCCATAAATATACCAATTAACAGCATGTTCCCTATAGTTCCAATACCTATTTTTTCACCCATTACCCAGTCTAGTATTATAATTAATACACCTATAATAATACTAGCTTGTCCCATTGTAATACCTGTTAATCTTGAAATTCCCTGATGAAAAATATCCCAAGGAGACAAACCAAGATTTGCATTAATAGTAAATACTATACCTACTGCATACAGAAAAAGTCCTATAAGTAATCTCAATAAAGTTAATATAAATTTTCTCATTAAGCAATCCTCCAATACTATAGATTGATTTACAATACGATTATAAAACAAAAGCATGTATAACAGTCAAACACAAAGTATAACAGTTGTATTATCTGAAATAGCCATAGAACATAAGGATATAGTATTGATTTTAAATAAAATATACTTATAATTTTAAGTATAAAGTGATATAACTGTATGTAACACTTATGGAGGATTTTTATATGAATATTAAAATAGACAAGAGTAGTGTGATAACTATAACTCAGCAATTATATGAATTTTTTTCGGATAGAATATTATCTGGACTTTTAAAGGATGGCGAGCAGTTGCCTTCCATTAGGGGGTTGTCAAAAGAATTAAATGTTAGCCCTATGACTATAATTAAGGCATATAGAGAGTTAGAGAAAAATCGATTAGCGATCACAATACAAGGAAAGGGCACTTATGTAAGCCAAAGAAACAATATTGATAAGCTCAATAAGACATCAAATCAAAGAGATCTTCAGTGGCAAATATCTATCCCAGACTATTTATCAAGATCACAATTTCAGTATTCTGCTAATTTAACTTATGCAGATGCCTCATATAATTTGGCGGTGGCATCATTAAATTACAAGCTATTGCCCACAACAACAATTCTAAAGGATTCCTTAAATTTAGATCTAAGTACTATTAAATACCTTGCAAATTATCCACCTGTTCAAGGAGATTATGAATTTAGAGATGTTTTGATGAAATATTTGAAAACAAAAGGGATAAATACTTCAGCAGAAAAAATTTTAATAACTACTGGCTCTCAGCAGGCATTAAGCCTTATCTCTAGTACCTTTATTGGGCCTGGAGATATAGTAGTGATGGAAACTCCCACATATCCTGGGGCAATTGACTTGTTTAAAAGCAGAGGTGCAGTAATTTTGACAGTTCCTGTAGATAATGAAGGAATGAGAACTGATATATTAATGAGTTTATGTGATAAGTACTCTCCTAAAATCATCTATACAATGCCAAATTTTCATAATCCAACTGGATACAGTATGAGTCTTCAACGAAAGGTGGAACTTCTTGACATAGCTAAATATAATAATTGTATCATTGTTGAGGACGATCCTTGGAGTGAGATTTCATATAAAAAAGACAAGATTAAATCACTAAAATCTATGGATACTGACGGGCATGTGATTTATATAAAAGGTTTAAGTAAAATTCTAGGTCCTGCATACAGGCTAGCTAGTATTGTGTCAGAAGGATCAATACTGTCAAGGCTTATAACTGCTAAAGCTAATCATGACCTTGGAACATCAATGTTAAATCAGAAAATAGTTTTAGACTTTATTAAGTCAGATAAAATAACATATTACATAGAAGATTTAAATAAAAAACTTATGAAAAGAAGGGATAAGGTTATTAATATATTAAAAAATAATGCACCTATAGGGGTAAAATGGACTGTTCCTGAGGGAGGAATAAATCTTTGGATTACGCTTCCTAGAAATTTGAATGTAGAAAAACTACTATATCATGCCATAACATCAATGAATATTTCATTTTTACCAGGAACTGTTTGCTACCCTAACCAGGTGGAATTCAACAATCTTAGAATATGCTTTTCATATTTGGAAGAAGAGGATCTTGAGAATATTGTAATAGAGCTTTGCAAGCTGATGAAAGCTGCATTAGAGACTGAAAACAACACTAATTATATACCAATTGTATAGTTTCACTGAATAGGTATGAAAAAATAGTTTAAAATATATGTATTTAGTATAGTTTTTTGATATAATATATCTGTTTGTAGATGATAATATAATGTATTTATATATAACGAAGGAGAGAAAAGTATGGCACAACATTCGTTGTCAAGAACAGAGTTATTAATAGGAAAAGAAGGTTTAGATAAACTAAGCAGCAGTAAGGTAGTGGTACTTGGTATAGGCGGAGTTGGAAGCTATACTGTAGAGGCACTTGCAAGGGCGGGAGTAGGAACATTAATTTTAGTAGATGATGATGCAGTATGTCTTACTAATATAAATAGGCAGATAATTGCGGATTACAGTACTATAGGAAAAGATAAAGTAGAAGTAATGAAGGATAGAATTCTTCAGATTAACAAAAAGTGTAATGTAATTACGCATAAGACATTTATTACAGAAGAAAACATGGGTGAAATTATTTCTGAAGATATTGATTATGTTGTAGATGCAATAGACACTATTTCTTCAAAAATAGCACTGGCGGTTTGGTGTAAGGAGCATAATGTAAGGCTTATAAGCAGTATGGGAACTGGAAATAAGATGGACCCAACACAATTTAAAATTGCTGATTTATACGATACAAAGGTATGCCCATTAGCTAAGGTAATGAGATATGAGCTAAAGAGACGTGGCGTTAATAAACTAAAGGTTTTATATTCTGAGGAGAAGCCATTAAAGCCTAAACTAGAAGAAGTTATAACTTGTAAGGAAGGTTGTGTATGCTCTGGTGGAAGCAGCAGAAGATGCGCATTAAAAAGGCAAATACCAGGTAGTATATCCTTTGTGCCTCCAGTAGCAGGTCTAATTATTGGTGGAGAAGTTATTAAGGATTTAATTGAATATAAAGAGCAATAAAATGCAAAAAGTAGTGATTAAAACTCACTACTTTTTTATTTTTTGAGATAGTTCACTGGGATACAAAGTGTAGTGCAGAAGTAACTATGACTTTTAATTATAGTAGTGATGAATATTATATATTTTACAGTGCTTTTTTATAAGAATATAATAAATATACTTCTAAAAATAAACGATTTCAATGAGTCTATAAAGATATACAAGGGGGTTATTTATATGGATGTTAATTACAAAACATTTACAGCATCAGATGGAGCAGAATTACAATATTGTGATTTAGGAAAAGGAAAGCCTATGGTTTTCGTCCATCCATTTGGGGGATCTATTGAAAAGTCACTTCCTCTTATATTGGAGGAAACAGCAAAAAAGTTTCGAGTAATATGCTTTGATCAGAGAGGCTTTGGTAAGTCACCAGCTTATGGAACTATGAGTGTAAATCAATCAGCTAGAGACTTAAAGGAGTTATTAAACTTTTTAGGCCTTCACAAGCTTTATGCTGTAGGATATTCCATGGGGTCCGCAGTGCTCTATTCTTACGTTGAACAATTTGGTTGCGATAGCTTTGAGAAAATTATACTTGGAGATATGACTCCAAAGCTAGTAAACGAAGATGGCTGGAATAAGGGGCTTTATCAAGGCTGGTATACTAGGGAAAGATATGAAATTGATAAGGCAACTATGAAGAAGGATTTTCGAACTTGGGGACTTTACTTCTATGAACAAGCACTTAATTTACATAATCATGAGCAAGTAAGAGATTTTAAGGTAACACCAGAACTTATGCCTATGATATCAAAATTAATGGGAATTACTGAAGAAATGACAGAGACTATCTTTAATATTGGTGAAGAGGCAAAGAATATTCAAATTGCTTACTGGAATTCTATGTGTGACAATGACTTTCGTGAGGTACTTAAGAAAGTTACTTGCCCTGCTGCAATCCTCTATTCTGAGCCAGGATCTTTATATGACGCTAGAACTGCAAGCTACGTGGCTTCTCAGATGCCTCAGGCTACGGTATATCCTATGATGGGTTGCACTCATGTAACTGGTCAAATTAATCTTGGAAAGAGAGTTGTAGAAATCTTAGCCCAAGAATAGGGAGTTATTAAATTCGTTTATGTTTGTGCTTATAGAATAATTATTAAGTTATATACATTTATATTCATATGCAATTCATCATCACTTTTTGTCATACATCTTATGAATAGTATATATTTTACAAAGAAAGAACTATTAAACTATAATTTACCTATAGGAAAATATATGTATACATATTAAGTCCCAAACACCCTTTTATGTAAATGTTTAAATACAGATAAGTTGCTAACACAACAGAATATTGGACATGCTCTATTAAATTTTTATTAATTAGGAGGCATAGTATGTACTTGTCTTTAAGAAAAGTTATAGATGAAATTAAAATAATCGATGATCACGGTCACCCAGGATTGTTCAAAGCTATTGATGAGCTTGGAATGCCTGAAGATGCTTTATTCCCTTTTAAGGATACGTTTTCAGTACCTAAAGCTCAGAGCTATGGCTTTGATTATCTAGAAGAGCTGCATTATGAAGCCTATGAAAAATTGCATGGCTTTACTAGAGCCGATTTAGATAATCCAGAGAAGCATAAGGAATTAGCAAAAAAGTATGAAAAGCAGCAAGAGAATTTAGGAAGCTTCATGGATGAAGTAATGGAAGCAGCTGGTGTGGAATATTTGATGGTTAACTTGGCAATACCAGAGAGCCTTCAAAATAAGAAGAGTATTGGCTTCATCCCATCGGTAGATGCATTGCTATTTCCTTTTAATAATGAATATATGTTTGGAAAGCCTTTTTCCAAGATATATTTAAAACAGTTTGAGCATTATCTAAAGCTTTATAAGAAAGAGTATAGTTTTACAAAGGAGAATTTTACCTTTGAGGAATATATGAACTTTGCTGATGAAGTATTAGAAGGAATTAAGGAAAAGGGACAATTAGGCTATAAATTCATCTGCGGATATGCAAGAACTACTTATTTTGAGAAGACTGAGTTGGATAATGGGGCTGAGTTATTTAATAAAGCAAAGAATGGTGATACTGAGGCTTATAATTCTTTTCAAAATATGATGGCTTGGTACATCTTCCGTAAAGCAGCTAAGCTTGACATGCCAATTCAGGTGCACATGGCTATGATTGATGGAGATACAGAGAATACTAATCCATTAAATTTTAAAGCGTTAACTATGGATGAGGTAGCATCAAAGACCAAGCTAGTTATACTACACTGTGGGTATCCAAGGTTTGCTGAAACTACTACTTTAATGCTTGCGGCAAAGCTTTTCTCACAAAACAATATGTATATTGATCTATCTGGAAGAGTTATGTTTGGTAATCATCCAAAGGTTATAGCAAAGAATATTCGTAATTGGCTTGACTACCCTTCTTTATGGGGAAAAATCATGTATGGCTCTGATGTGCTTTTAGGTAATAGAGTAATATATACTGCTGCAAAAACAGGAAGAGATGCTGTATATTATGCTCTTGAATCAGCAATAGATGATGGTTTAATAAGTGAACAAACAGCTATTTCAATAGCTAAGGGGATATTAAGAAATAATGCTATAAATGTATATAACCTGCCTTTAGCAAAGGCTTAGTAAAAAGAAGTATTAAAGTTTCAAGGAGGCTAATAAAAAAGCCTCCCATAATATAAAAAGGAGTTAGATTTATGGAACAAGCGAAACAATTAAATAATAGTATTGAAAAAACAGTTATTACTAAGGAAAGATTGATACTTTTAGAAATAGTTATGTTTTTGACCTATGCATTTTTTAGTGCTTCATGGCTTGCTGGTTCAACCTTAACTAAAATGGTTGTAAAAGAATTTGGACTTAACGGAGTTCCAGCATCTATAAATAATGCTATATCAATAGCTAAAATAATTGGAAACTTTCTTGCAGCATGGTTTCTAATGAAGCTTGGTCCAAAGAAGGCATCAGTAATTGCTTCTATATTAATTTCATGCGTATTTTTAGGTGCCTTTACTCACACCTTCCCTATGTTTATTGCTACAAGATTTTTGATGGGTTTTGGTGGAGCTCTATTTGTAGTTTATATGGCTTCATATGTTATGTATTTTGCACCTGCAGATAAGAGAGTTGTTTTTAACGGTATTAATGGTGTAGCTGCTAATGTAGGTAATGGTATAGCTCTGCTTACTCTAACACCAGTTATGAACATGATGGGTACATGGAGAAATACGGTAATGTTCTACGGTGGATGCAGTATAGTACTATTTATCCTATGGATGCTTGTAAGCAAAGATTTTACTATAGCTTCTAAGAATGATACTGTAGCTGAAAAGAAATATTCCTATTTTGATGCTTTAAAGGATCCGTTCTTATATGCTTATGTATTTACTTACATTGGATTATTCATGGTTTTCGTAGTAATGGTTTATTTATTCCCATTAAATCCTTCATTCACTATATCATCTAAAACAGTTACTTTACTATTAGTTTTAGGTAGTGTACTTGCAACTATAGTTGGTACAAACCTAGCAAAAAGACTTCCAGTTGAAAAAGAAATGTGGAGCATTAGGATTTCAGGAATACTATTAACATTAGACTGTGTAGTTTTAGCTATGACTAAGAGTGCATCAGTTGCTATGGCAGCATCCTTCTTATGTGGATTCTTCATGTTTATTTCCGTGGCAACCTTTGCTACACTACCAATGAAGAGAAAAGGAGCAACTGCTGGATCAGTTTCAGTAATAGTGTCCTTGTATTGGTGTCTTTCATATATATTGCAAATGATTTTCTATACAGGAATTGTAAGCGTTGTAAATAATATTGGTTGGTCTACAGCTATTTGGATTATTGCAGCTGGTTCAATAACCTGGTTCTTAGGTAGTTTCTTGCTTCAGCCTTTCTTTAAGAAAGACTAATTAGTAGTCAATAATAGAGTGTTGGCATTAGGGTTCAACACTCTATTTTATTTTAGTTAAAATGGTATTGAAAAATAAACCCCCATGAATTTCCCGTTCATGGGGGTTAGCAACATTCTGAAAATTTGAAAATTTGATAAAAGTATTTTAAAATGGAGGTAGTTAAATTTATGGGGAGTGGGAGTATGACTATTAATCAATTGAGATATTTTATAGAAGTTGCACGGTGTCAAAGCTTTACCCATGCAGCAAATGAATTGTTTATAAGCCAGTCAGCTTTGAGTAAAACAATCAAGCTGCTTGAAAAAGAACTAAGTGTAGAGCTAATTGACAGAAGCAGTAAGGGTTTCAAGTTAACACATGAAGGACGAGTATTGCAGGAAAACGGAGAGAGAGCAATAGAAATAATAGAAAAGCAGCTTAATGAATTGTATGACAGCATAAGCCTGCAAAAAGGAAAAATTACTGTAGGAATTCCTCCTGTTATTGGAACTGCATATTTCACCCAAATAATCTACAGCTTTAGAAATAAATATCCTGATATTGAGCTCATAATTTTAGAGGAAGGGGCTAACACAGTCAAAAATAAAGTCCAAACTGGAGAAATTGATGTTGGTGTGGTTATATTACCCTTTGTCGGAGATGAATTTAATATTACACCGGTTATATCTTCAAAAAATATATTACTGGTTCATGAAACGCATGAGTTTGCCCATAGAAAATCAGTAAGATTTAATGAATTGGAAAAGGAGAAATTCATATCTTTGAATAAAACCTTTATGCTGCACGATAGAATTGTGGAAATATGCCACAATATAGGATTTCAGCCCAATATTATATGTGAAAGCTCTCAATGGGACTTTGTTGCTGAAATGGTCTCTCTAAACCAAGGGGTTGCTATATTACCAAAGCCCATACTTGCTAAGTATCATGACGACAAAGTAAAGTTAATTGATTTGGAAGAGCCGGAGTTTCCTTGGAACATAGCTGTAATAATACATAAGAACAAATATATCTCTACACCAATAAAATTATTCCTAGAATTGGTGAAGGAGGAAGGACTAAAAATGGTTTAAGTCTATGCTTTTTATTCATAGACTTAATGAATTTTATCTATTTTACTATTTAAACTTTGACCAATATAATAAAAGTACATTAAGGAATGCTAAACGTGAGTTATCCATATAATGGACTTTATGCATAAAGAGATATAATCTATACTTCGTTTCATTTTGCCGGCAGAGTATTGTTAATAATGTAAAATGATTTAACGGAAGGAGATTAAATTAATTGAATAATAGCGAAATATTTATTGGTCAAAAGTTTTCTTTAAATAAACTTGTAACTAATGAAGACGTTTTAATGTTTTCAGAAGTTACAGGTGATAAAAATCCTCTTCATTTAGATGATGAGTACGCAAAGACTACTATGTTCGGTGAGAGAATTGCCCACGGTATGATTAGTGCTGGTGTAATTTCAGGAGCTATTGGTATGCATTTACCTGGACAAGGAACAACCTATTTATCCCAAGATTTAGCTTTTAAGAAACCAGTTAAAATTGGAGATACTATACAGGTAAATCTTGAGATATCAGAGGTAATCCACAAGAGCAAATTTGACATAGTAGTAATAAAAACAACCTGCTTAAATAACAATGGTGATGTTGTTGTAGATGGATTTGCTAAGGTAATTCCACCAAAAGGCATGGCGGTGATAGAAGCATGAAGAAACTTATTAGTGTAAATGAAGCTTGTAGGTTAATTAAAGATGGAGATACTGTAGGTATAAACGGATTTGCCTTTGGTTTTGGCTTTCCCGAAGAGGTTTGTAATGCTTTAGACAAACGTTTTAATGAAGAACAGCACCCTAAGAATTTAACTTTAGTGTTTGGTTCAGGATGCGGAGATTCAGGAAAGAGCAGCTTTGGTCTAGATCATTTTGCTCATGAGGGTATGGTTAAGAGAATTATAGGTGGACATGTAGGTCTTGCTGCAAAGTTAAGCAGTATGATAAATGAAAATAAGATAGAAGCATATAATTTTCCTCAAGGTGTACTTACTCACTTATTCAGAGAAACAGCGGGTGGAAGACCTGGAGTCATTACTCATGTAGGTTTAGAGACCTTTGCTGATCCTAGAGTTGAAGGGGCGAAGATGAATACAAAGGCAACTGAGGCCCTAGTATCACTGGTTTCAATAGACGAAGAGGAAAAACTATTTTATAAATCAATTCCCTTGCAGGTTGCATTAATAAGGGGTACAACAGCTGATGAGTTTGGCAATATTACCATAGAAAAAGAAGGGGTGCTTTTAGAAACTCTTCATATAGCTCAAGCAGCAAAAAATTCAGGTGGAATTGTAATAGCTCAGGTTGAGAGAATTGCTGCAAGTGGAACACTAAAACCTCTGGATGTTGTGATTCCAGGCATAATGGTTGACTATGTGGTACTTGCAGACAAGGATAATCATAAGATGAATTCAGGAAATATGTACGATCCTTCATATACAGGAGAAGTTAAGGTTCCAGTAGACCAAATTCCACCAATGTCTTTAAATGTTAGAAAGGTAATTGCTAAGAGATGTGCTATGGAGCTGGAATTAGATACAACTATTAATCTAGGAATTGGTGTACCTGAAGGGGTTGCAGCAATTGCTTTAGAAGAAGGAATTAGTAATCGTTTAACTATGACAATAGAAGCAGGTTCTATTGGGGGAGTTCCTGGCTCTGGGTGTAATTTAGGAGCAGCAGCTAATGTTGAAGCTATTATAGGACAGCCAAATATATTTGATTATTACGATGGTGGAGGTCTTGATTTAGCCTATTTAGGACTAGCTCAGGCAGATAAAAACGGTAATATCAATGTAAGTAAGTTCAATGGAAGAATGGTTGGCTGCGGCGGCTTTGTTAATATATCTCAGAATACCAAGAAGGTTATTTTCTGCGGTACCTTTACTGCAGGAAAATCCAATATTGAAGTAGTTAATAACACACTTAACATAATTAAAGATGGAGACTTTCTAAAGTTCGTTGATACTGTAGAGCAGATTACTTTTAGTGGAAGCTATGCAAATAAAACAGGACAGGAAGTTTTATATATAACTGAAAGAGCTGTATTCAAGCTTACAGCTAAAGGGTTAGAGCTAATAGAAATAGCTCCTGGCATCGATTTAGAAGAGCATATATTGAGCAAAATGGAGTTTAAGCCTATGATTTCAGAAAATTTGAAGCTGATGGATGCAAGGATATTTAGCAATGACTCCTTAGAACTAGCTAGTGCTCTTCAAGAGTGTCAGCTTGGAGCGTAAGTCAGGTAACTATTTAAGAGTTTAAGTAATAAGGGATATAAGGAAGAAATAATCACTTATATCCTTTTATCTTGGACATATTTTGAATAGTTAATTTTTAAATATGAAATAGCCAGTATTAAATGGTATTTTTAAAATATTGAAATTTTGGAGGATAAAAGATGGTGGAAGTGGTAATTGCTAGTGCTGTAAGGACTCCTGTAGGAGCTTTTGGAGGAAGTCTTAAGGATATACCTGCAGTTGATTTAGGTGCTTTGGTTATTAAGGAAGCAGTAAATAGAGCGGGGATAAAGCCGGAAGCAGTAGATGAGGTTTTAATGGGAAATGTTGTACAAGCTGGACTTGGACAAAACGTTGCAAGGCAGTGCACTCTTAAGGCAGGCCTGCCTGAGGAAGTTCCTGCAATGACAATTAATATGGTATGTGGTTCAGGGCTTAGAACGGTATCCCTTGCAGCGCAGCTAATAATAGCTGGTGATGCTGATGTGGTGGTTGCTGGAGGTACTGAAAACATGTCTCAAGGACCCTATGTATTGAAGAATGCAAGATGGGGACAAAGAATGGGCGATGGGAAATTGATAGATTCCATGGTAAATGATGCGTTAACAGATGCCTTTAGCGGAGTTCACATGGGAATAACTGCCGAAAATATAGCAGAAAAATGGGGCATTACAAGAGAAGATCAGGACAAATTTGCTTTAAACTCACAAAATAAGGCGGAAGCTGCTATTAAATCAGGTAGATTTGTGGATGAGATAGTCAGTGTTGAAATTCCCCAAAGGAAAGGTGAACCTAAAATCTTTGACACTGACGAGTTCCCAAGGTTCGGAACTACAATTGAGGCACTTTCAAAATTAAGACCAGCCTTCAAGAAGGATGGTACTGTAACAGCAGGAAATGCTTCAGGAATTAATGACGGAGCTGCAGCATTAGTAATAATGAGCGCTGCTAAGGCAAAAGAGCTTGGAGTTAAGCCTATGGCAAAAATATTATCTTATGGCTCCAAGGGTCTGGATCCTTCCATAATGGGTTATGGTCCTTTCCATGCAACTAAGAGAGCATTAGATAAAATAAATATGAAGGTAGAAGAGCTTGACCTTATAGAATCAAATGAGGCCTTTGCAGCTCAGAGTATAGCTGTTGCAAGGGATTTAAAATTTGATATGAATAAGGTAAATGTTAATGGTGGTGCAATAGCAATAGGACATCCTGTTGGAGCCTCAGGGGCGAGAATACTTGTATCCTTACTTTACGAAATGGAAAAGAGAGATGCTAAGAAAGGCCTAGCTACTCTATGCATAGGTGGAGGAATGGGAACAGCTCTTGTGGTAGAAAGGGAGTAAAAGAAAAAAGCTATTGAGCTCGGTCAATAGCTTTTTCTTATATAGTTGTAAGCACACTTTTGGGGGGAATAAAAATGGAGTTTAAGAATGTAATTCTAGAAAAAGAAGGCAATGTTGCAGTGGTTACTATCAATAGGCCATATGGCCTAAATGCATTAAATAGTGAAACACTTATAGAGTTAAATGGGGTTATAGATGAGCTTGAAGCTGATGATACCATATATGCAGTAATTCTTACAGGTGCGGGAGATAAGGCCTTTGTTGCTGGAGCAGATATTACTGAGATGAAGAATTTATCAGTAGCTGAAGCTAGAAGATTTTCAAGGCTTGGAAATTTAGCTTTTAGAAGATTAGAAGCACTTGAAAAGCCAGTTATTGCAGCTGTAGGAGGCTTTGCACTAGGCGGCGGCTGTGAGCTTTCACTAGCTTGCGATATTAGAATAGCTTCAGAAAAAGCTAAATTTGGACAACCAGAAACAGGTTTAGGAATAACGCCTGGATTTGGAGGAACACAAAGATTAGCAAGAACTATAGGCTTAGGAATGGCAAAGGAGCTTATTTATTCAGCAAAGGTAATAAAGGCAGATGAAGCTCTTAGAATAGGACTTGTGAATAGAGTTGTGGCACCTGAAATGCTTCTAGATGAGGCAAAGGCTTTGGCTAGCACAATTGCAAAGCAGGCTCCTATAGCTGTTAAGCTTAGTAAAGCTGCAATTAATATGGGAATGCAGATGGACATTGATACAGCTATAAATTATGAAGCTGAAATCTTTGGAGAATGCTTTGCTTCAGAGGATCAAAAGGAAGGTATGACTGCTTTTTTAGAAAAGAGAACAGAGAAAAACTTTAAGAATAAGTAGAAAATATAGGAGGTCAACAAATGAATTTTGCTTTAACTAAGGAACAACAATTAGTAAGACAAATGGTTAGAGAATTTGCAATCAATGAAGTAGCACCAATTGCTGCAGAAATTGATGAGACAGAAAGATTTCCCATGGAAAATGTGCAGAAGATGGCTAAATACGGTATCCTAGGCTTGCCTTTTTCAAAGGAATATAATGGAGCTGGTGGAGACACCTTATCATATATTTTAGCTGTTGAAGAACTTTCAAAGGTGTGTGCATCCACAGGAGTTATACTTTCAGCACATGTATCACTATGTGCATCACTTATAGAGAGCTTTGGTAACTCACAGCAAAAGGAAAAATATCTAAAACCACTTTCTAGAGGTGAAAAAATAGGTGCTTATGGATTAACTGAACCAAATGCTGGAACAGATGCTGCTGGACAGCAGACTACTGCAGTTTTAAAGGGAGACCACTATGTTTTAAATGGTTCAAAAATATTTATAACTAATGGTGGAGTAGCAGATATATTTATTATATTTGCTATGACAGACCGCACTAAGGGAACTAAGGGAATCAGTGCTTTTATAGTAGAAAAAAGTTTTCCAGGCTTCTCTATAGGGAAGGTAGAAAACAAGCTAGGAATAAGAGCATCATCAACTACAGAGTTAATTATGGAAAACTGTATAGTACCAAAGGAAAATCTAATTGGAATTGAAGGAAAGGGCTTTGGCATAGCTATGAAAACCCTGGATGGGGGGAGAATAGGTATAGCTGCTCAGGCTTTAGGAATAGCTGAAGGCGCTTTAGAGGCCGCTACAAACTACATGAAGGAGAGAAAGCAGTTTAATAAGCCTTTATCAGCATTTCAGGGACTACAATGGATGGTAGCGGATATGGATTGTAAGATAGAAGCAGCAAGATACCTTGTATACAAGGCTGCATGGCTAAAGGATCAAAAGCTCCCCTATTCGGTAGAGGCTGCAAGAGCTAAGCTTATGGCTGCAGAAGCTGCAATGGAAGTAACCACAAAGGCAGTTCAAATCTTTGGGGGTTATGGGTACACCAAGGAATATCCAGTAGAAAGAATGATGAGAGATGCTAAGATAACCGAAATCTATGAAGGAACTTCACAGGTTCAAAAGATGGTTATCTCAAGCAGTATCTTGAAATAGGAGGCAAGCTAATGAATATTATAGTATGTTTAAAGCAAGTACCGGACACTACAGTAGTTAAGATAGATCCAAAAACTAATACTCTAATAAGAGAAGGAGTACCTTCAATTATAAACCCAGAGGATAAGAATGCTCTAGAAGAGGCTTTAGTACTTAAAGATAATTACGGAGCTCATATTACAGTAATAAGCATGGGACCTCCACAGGCTAAGGATTCTTTAAGAGAGGCATTAGCTATGGGTGCGGATGAAGCCATACTTATAACTGACAGGGCCTTTGCAGGAGCTGATACATTAGCCACTTCTAAGGCATTAGCGGGAGCTATTAAAAAAATAGGTAAGTATGACATTATATTTGCAGGAAGGCAGGCAATAGATGGAGATACTGCTCAAGTAGGACCAGAAATAGCAGAGCATCTAAATATTCCTCAGGTAACTTACGTTCAGAAGGTTAAAAAGGAAGAGGACTATCTTCTAGTAACTAGGGCGCTAGAGGATGGCTATGAAATAATAAAAGTAAACACCCCGGTATTATTAACAGCTATCAAGGAATTAAATACTCCAAGATACATGAATGCAAGATTGATATTTGAATCTGCAAATAATGAAATAAAAATTATGACTGCTGATGATATAAATGTGGACAAGAAAGAGCTTGGGCTTTCTGGCTCACCTACAAAGGTTAAAAAGTCAATGACAAAGGAAGCAAAGACTCAAGGAGAAATTGTTAACTTGCCTGTTCAAGAAGCAGTAAAATACATGTTGAAAAAGATGAAAGAGAAGCACTACATCTAAGCTAAGGAGGAAAAAGGTCTAAATGACCTTTTTCGGGTAATCTGCCGATGGGAATCGGCATGAATAGATTACCCTGTGTTTTCGAATGAAAGGAGAAAAAAATTATGAACATAGCTGATTACAAAGGCGTTTGGGTTTTTGCAGAGCAGAGAGAGGGTGAACTGCAAAAGGTATCCTTAGAGCTTTTAGGAGAAGGAAGAAAAATAGCCGATAAGATAGGAGTAAAGCTTACAGCAATTTTGATTGGTGAAAAGGTAGAAGGATTATCAAAGGATTTAATACAGTATGGAGCTGATGAAGTTTTAGTGGCAGAGCATCCATTGCTTGCCCGCTATACTACCGATGGTTATACAAGGGTTATCTGCGATCTTGTTAATGAAAGAAAACCAGAGATTATATTTATTGGAGCAAGCTTTATAGGGAGAGATTTAGGACCTAGAGTTGCTGGCAGAATAGGAACTGGACTAACAGCAGATTGTACAGCTCTAGATGTTGATAGTGAAAGCAAGTTCTTATTGGCTACAAGACCAGCTTTTGGAGGAAATATCATGGCTACAATAGCATGTGAGGCTCACAGGCCGCAGATGGCTACTGTAAGACCTGGTGTGTTTGAAAAGGTAAAAGATGAGTCAAAACATGGGAATGTAGAAAAAGTAAAGGTAAACCTTGCAGCAGCAGATATAAGAACTCAGGTTATAGATGTACACAAGGAATTAAAGGAAATTGCTGATATTGCTGAAGCAAATATCATTGTTTCAGGCGGCAGAGGTATAGGAAATAAGGAAGGCTTTAAGCTTCTAGAGGATCTTGCTGAAGTTATGGGAGGTACTGTGGGAGCTTCGAGAGCGGCTGTTGAAAACGGATGGAGAGAAAGAGATTATCAAGTTGGGCAAACAGGAAAGACTGTTAGACCTACAGTATATATAGCTTGCGGTATATCCGGCCAAATTCAGCATCTAGCAGGCATGCAGGATTCAGATTATATAATAGCTATTAACAAAGATGAAAGTGCTCCAATAATGAAGGTAGCTGATGTAGCTATTGTTGGAGATCTAAATAAGATAATTCCAGAGATCATTGTTCAGGTAAAAGCTATGAAGGAAGATAATTAGTAGGAGGGATACTATGGAAAAGATTTTTGTTTTAGGCGCAGGTACCATGGGAGCTGGAATAGCGCAGGTATTTGCTCAAAATGGTTATGAGGTAGTTTTAAGAGATATAAAGGATGAGTTTGTTCAAAGAGGAATCGATGGAATAAATAGAGGTCTTGGAAGACTTGTGGCAAAGGGAAAAATCACAGAAGAAGATAAGAATGCCGTTATGGCAAGAATAGCAGGTACAACTGATTTGAGCCTTGCAGCGGACTGTGATTTAGTTGTGGAAGCAGCAGTAGAAAACATGAATATCAAAAAGGAAATCTTTGCGGAGCTTGATAAAATATGCAAGGAAGAAACTATATTAGCTACAAATACTTCATCTCTTTCTATTACTGAAATTGCAGCAGCTACAAACAGACCTGACAAAGTTATTGGAATGCACTTTTTTAATCCAGTACCAGTTATGAAGCTTGTAGAGATTATTAGAGGAATGGCTACGGCACAAGATGCCTTTGAGAAGGTAAGAGATTTATCACTAGGGGTTAAAAAAGATCCTGTTGAAGTAGCAGAAGCACCAGGGTTTGTGGTTAATAGAATACTTATACCAATGGTAAATGAAGCTTTTGGAATTCTTGCAGAGGGAATTGCTAGTGCAGAAGATATAGACAAGTCAATGATGCTTGGGGCAAATCATCCAATGGGGCCTTTAGCTTTAGGAGATTTAATTGGTATAGATGTTTGTCTAGCAATCATGGATATTCTATATAAGGAAACAGGAGATACTAAATACAGAGCTCACAGCTTGATGAGAAAATATGTTAGAGCAGGCTGGCTAGGAAGAAAAACTAAGAAGGGGGTTTATGATTACAGCAAATAAAAAGCTATAATTAGTTTAATGCTAGGTATGCTTTTGAGTAGTATATGTTAGAACTTTTGGTTAATGGTTAAAATGGTTTAAAATATTAAAGTAATTAATTTGGAGAAATAATATATAAGAAAAGTACACACATTTTATATCAAAAAAGCATAGATGGCACATTTACTGTGGACATCTATGCTTGCTTTTTTATGATAAGTTTCACCGGTCAGTACACTCGAGTTTTTCATGAAATACTTCATATACAAACCTATGTATAATCTCTATTTTGATGAACTATTAAATTCTACATTAATATCATACTTTTCCTGAGTTTCACTTTGAATAATACCCTCAATTAGTTTTTTTATGGTGTCGCTAGAGGTAGTTAAGGCTTGTTTATATAAGTCCTGTTCACCCATCTTAGTAATCATCTTTTCTTTAACGTTTGAACGTATTACTTGGTATTCAGCAGGACTCAATTTTAGTTCTCCAAAGCGAAATAAACCCTTTTGAGTATCTTCATATTTTGTTTTATCTTCATTAATAGAAACATCCTTTACTACTGGAGAAGGAACCTTTGCTGTTATTTTTTTAGTTTTGGTATCAATGTCTATATTATTATTATTGAGACTTGAAAGGTCTATGGTATAGATACCAGTACCGCTGAAATCAATATTTTGTATCTTTTTAAATATGGGTAAATTGCCCCAGCTATCATCAACGGATATTTGTTCGGTCATTTCCATTTCCAGGGTAATTAGTTCTTGTTTCTTTTGAATTTGATTTATTAGAGCTTCCCTAGTAATAAACTTTTTGTTAGTATTCTGAACATTCGGTACAACCCAGGTTTCTTTTGCTTTATTTGGCTTTATAAAAAAGTTATAAGATAAGTAGAAACCAAGGGAGATACATACTACAATAAGTATTATAGTTCTCTTCTTTATTATTCTCATAGATTCATCTGCAGTAGTAACTGCGACCCCCATCCATTTTATTATTTAGTATACCTGATTAACAAATGCATATAATGAAGGATAAACATTAAGGCTGCTCATTAGATTGATATACTCATCCATAGCGTCAGGATTTTCATCCTTCACCTTTAAAGCTCTTATCATAAGATTTTTAGGAGTTTCCAGTGGTGAGATATATTCTACTACGGAAACCTCATAACCTTTGGCTTCCAGAAGCATTGAACGCATTCCATCCGTAATTGCATCCGCCATTCTTGCTTTAAGTATACCATGTTTCAATATGCCTTTAAAAGGCTCGTAGGAATATTGATTTAATAGCTCTCTATGGCAGCAAGGTACTGCAATGATTACATCGGATTCTACTCTTATTCCAAGTGCTATAGCCATATCTGTAGCTGTATCACAGGCATGAAGTGAAATTACCACATGGATTTTTTTATCTGGAGTATAGTCATGTATGTCCATAGCGTGGAATTCCATGTTTCTATATCCAAGATTAGCGGCCATCTTTTTAGAAGCTTCAATAACACCTTCAGAGTAATCTAAACCTATAAAATGGCACTTTCTCTTTTTAACTTCAGTTAGATAGTAATTAAGTACAAAGGTCAAATAGGACTTTCCACAGCCGCAATCAAGTATATTAATAACTTGATTTTGAGGAAGCTTTTCTAAAACCCCTTCAAGCAATTCTACATAGTGATCAATTTGATTGTATTTTCTTATCTTATCATTTTTAATTTTGCCTTCCTTGCTCATAATACCTATTTCTTTAAGTAGAGCATCAGCTTTTCCTACTTTAATATAGTAATCTCTATTTAAAAGAGTTGAAGTTTCGCCCAAGTTGTGAATAGCTTTAGCTGAATAGGACTTATTGTTATCTTCTAAGCTTGGTTCATCCTTTGCTTCAGTAGTGGTAGTTTTAACATTTTTATTGTCAGCTGTAATAATTACATCTGTACCTCTTTCCTTATATATAATAGATAAGGCTTCATATTTTTCAGCATCTTTTAATATTTTTTCTACGACACCATCAAAATCCAAGAGCTCAGTTTTTCCACTGATGTTATATTTGATTTTGCCATTTTCAAAGCTTCCAACACCTTTAAAATCTTTTAAACCAGCAGCAAAAGTAATATATATGCCTTTGAAAATATTTTGATTTTCTAAAAATCTGCTTTTTAACCCAGTTAAAAATAGGCTCAATTTATTAATGCTTTGCTTATTCATTCTTACACATCCTTTATTAATCCAACTTATTATATCAATAATATAAACATAATATGAAAGTAATATCAATATTTTTATAAAAACATCTATGATATAATATAAATAGATTGGAGTGGTGGACTTAATGAAGGAAAAAATACAAAATAGCAATCTATTTATTATTGTGTTTGTTTTCGCAATAATGCTTATGAACGCTGCTGCTGAAAATGTAAGGGGCGTTTTTATTCCGCTTTTTAAGAGGGACTTTTTAGTCAATAATACTGAAATAGGATTTATGCTTATGATATCCTCAGCAGCATATATCGCTTTTTCATATATAGGAGGGATTCTCTGCGAGAAGGTTGGACAAAAGAAAGTATTCTTCTTAGGACTTGCATCTATGGTAGCATCTTTAACTATATTATCCTTTGCTCGTAGTTTCTTTATTACGCTTGTTGGAATGTTTATTATGAATATGGGGCTTTCACTAGTATCTATAGCAATTAATACTCTAGTTCCAGTTCTGTTTTTAAGCTTTCAGGCAGTAATTATGAATCTTACTCACTTCTGTTATGGGGTTGGCTCTACAGTTACGCAAAGAACTGCAGGTATCCTTGTATTTAATGGAGTAGACTGGAGAAAAATTTATTCCGTAGAGGCAGTTTTATTTTTTGTACTGCTGATATTATTAACATTTGTGAAGATCCCCATATACAATAAAGAAAAGACTAATACTTCAACTAAAAGTATGGATATCTTAAAAAATAAAGTAGTTTACTTTTATATGGCAGCACTAGGCTTTTATGTGTTTGCAGAAACATCTACGGGTAACTGGCTGGTAAATTACATAGAAAAGATATACAGCTATGATAAAAGCAAAAGCTCCTTTTATCTTGCTCTATTCTTTGGAGTGTTTTCTGTAGGAAGACTTATTGGAGGATTTATAGTTGAAAAACTAGGATATATTAGAACGGTACTAATATTTCTAATAACGGCCTTTATATTATATATTTCAGGACTTCTAATTGGAGAAAACGGACTCATTATAATTTCTATATCAGGATTTTTCTTTTCTGTAGCCTTTCCCACTATAGTCCTAACAATAAGCAGGGTATTTAAAGAGAGCGCAGCTTATACAACGGGTATAATTATAACAGCTAGTTCTACAATAAACATGTTGTTAAGCCTAGGTATGGGATATCTAAATGATAAGATAGGTGTTCAGTCAGCGTTTTATGTTATTCCCGTAAGTCTTTTCATAAGCATTTTATTTATTGCATTTATACATAAAAATACTAAGTCAGTTTTACAATAGTGTGTTTAATAATTAGGAGTGAACATAGATGTCAAATTCAAGAAGCGTTACATTGTCTTTAGCTGGTGGCAGTGATAGTGAATATATAATAAGAGATAAGGCTGGAATCACAATAGGTAGAGTCTTTATTATAGAAATGTCAAAAGTGGATGAGCACTGCTGCTTTAGAATTAAACTTTATAGAGCAGGAAAAGAAAGTCATGAGTATATAAAGGATTCTCTTATGCTTATGCTGTTATCTTTATTTAAAAACATGAAAGTGAATAAGGTTAGTGTAATTACTGATGAAGATATAA